>JASGCL010000006.1:0-6064 GCA_030054115.1 Hydrotalea sp. | reverse complement strand
GTGATAGGGCAGAATAAATTGCCCTCAAGTAACGCAGTGATAGGGCAGAATAAATTGCCCTCAAGTAACGCAGTGATAGGGCAGAATAAATCGCCCTCAAGTAACGCAGTGATAGGGCAACATAATGTCTTGCCAAAAAAAATCGGTGTGTTGGTGGTGAATTTGGGTAGCCCGACCACGCCAACGACCGGTGCGGTGCGGCGGTTTTTGCGCCAATTTTTGTCCGACCCACGGGTTATTCCCCTGGCGCGGGGTTTGCCAAATTTGTTTTGGTGGCCGTTGTTGCGGTTTGTGATTTTGCCGATTCGTAGCTCAAAATCCGCCAAAAAATATCGCGGCATTTGGCGCAGTCAAGACAACCAATCGCCGCTCCATTATTACACCGACAACATTGCGCGGAAATTGCAAACATCGATGGCAAAGAATATCCTCATCCGTTCGGCCTATCGCTACGGCGACCGACCGGGCGACAAGGCGGTGGGCGATAAACAAATGGGCAAGAAAAAAACCGCCAGCCATGACATCGGCGGCGGTAGCATCGAACGGGAAATAAAAAACCTGCAATCCATGGGTTGCCGGCGCATTGTCGTCCTGCCGCTTTACCCACATTACAGCACCTCGACCACCGCCTCCATCATCGACGAAATCGGTCGCGTCTTAAAAAAAATGCAACATCAGCCGACCATCAATATTGTGCCGCCCTATTTTGACCATCAGGATTTTATCGCTTTGCTAAAAAAATCGGTCGGTGATTTTTTTCGCGACAGCAAAGGGGGGAAAAAACCAGCCGCGCAAATAATCGTCTCCAACCACGGCATTCCAAAATCATTTGTCAACAATGGCGACCCCTATAGTTGCCAAGCAAAAAAAACCGCACGCTTGCTTCGTGAATCGTTGCGACGCGACAGCACCACCATGCCGACCGCCTTCCAATCGCGGTTTGGCGCGAACGAATGGGTCAAACCCTATTGCGTTGATGTGGTGAAACAATTGGCGGCGCAGGGTTGTAACCGCCTCGCTATCATCGCCCCCAGTTTTGCCGTCGATTGTTTGGAGACGTTGGAGGAAATAAATATGGAACTGCGTGCCGATTTTTTTAAACACCATGCCAGCCCCAACCAAGCCGAATTTTTTTACATTCCGTGTTTGAACGACACCGCGCCAGCCATCGCCTTTTATCAAAAAATCCTGTCGCCGTTTTTATCATATTGATTCTTTTATTTTATCGAATATACTGACGGCATGAATCTTTCCCTCATTACCGCCGAACCCTTGGCAATTCGTGTTCATCTGTTCCTTGCCCTGTTGGCGATAGCACTTGGCCTGTCGCAATTTTGGTTGCGAAAGGGAACATGGCGTCATAAAATCGTCGGTTATTTTTTTGTGGTGTTTGTCGCCAGCCTATCCATCGCCAGTTTTTTTATCAAATCGTTGTTTCCGGCCTTGGGGCTGGGGTGGCTGTTTTTTGGTTTTTCGCCGCTTCATTTATTAAGCATCTACGTGCTTTACAGTTTGGGCCAGGCCATGTGGGCCATCAAACATGGCGATGTAAAAACCCATGAACGGGCGATGAAGGGGATTTTTTTCTACGGCATTATAGTGGCCGGTATTTTTACCTTGATGCCCGGTCGTTTGTTGTTTCGCGTGTTTTTTGGTGGTTAGGATTTTTCTGCAAGCCATCTTACAAGTCATCTGTAAATAATGGGCTTGTGGATTGTTGGGGGTGGCCTTCTACCCTTTTGCTTTTTATCTTTTGCTATTGTAAAGCAATCATATGGCAGAAAAAACAAAACGCGTCTTATCGGGCATCCAGCCAACCGGCGCGATACATCTTGGCAATTATTTGGGGGCGGTTAAAAATTGGGTCGCGTTGCAACGCGACATGGCATGTTTGTTTTGCATCGTCGACATGCACGCCATCACGGTGTGGCAAGAACCGACCGAATTGAAAAAGGCAACCCTGTCGCTGGCGGCGACGTTATTGGCCTGCGGCATCGACCCCGATAAACATATTTTATTTCACCAATCGGGCAACCCCGACCATTCCGAATTGGCGTGGATATTTAATTGCGTGGCGCGGCTTGGTTGGCTGAACCGCATGACACAATTTAAGGACAAGGCCGGCAAGGATAGGGAAAAGGCCTCGACCGGTTTATACGTCTACCCCAACCTGATGGCGGCCGATATTTTGGTTTACCACGCGACCCATGTGCCGGTGGGTGAAGACCAAAAACAACATTTGGAATTGGCGCGCGACATTGCCGATAAATTTAACCACGATTTTAACGCCCCCGATTTTTTCACCCTGCCGGCACCATTGATATTGCCGGTGGCGGCGCGGGTGATGAGCCTGCGCGATGGCACGAAAAAAATGTCGAAATCGGACCCGTCCGACCAATCGCGCATCAACCTGCTTGACGGCAACGACGCCATTGCCGATAAAATCAAACGCGCCAAAACCGATTCCGGCGTTATGCCCGACAAATGGGACGATTTGGAAAAGACGCGCCCCGACGTCGCGAATTTGATTGGCATCATGGCGGGCTTGACCGATGCCACGCCAGAAAAAATTGTCGCTGATTATGCCGGCAAAGATTTTTCGTCCTTCAAAAAATCTTTAAGCGAGGCGATGGTTGCAACATTGTCGCCCATTCGCGAAAAAATTATTGATTTTGAAAAAAACCAAGACCACCTGCAACAGATTCTTATCAATGGCGCGGCGCGGGCGCATGACATCAGCCACCCGATATTAAAAAAAACCAAAGAGCTGGTTGGTTTCATCGGTTAGAAAATTGGTTGGGAATGATTTTTTGATTTTCATGCTGACCGATGATGACACCGAACGTTACGCCCGCCAAGTGGTGATAAAAAATATTGGCGAGGCCGGCCAGGCGCGTTTGATGCAAACCACCATCGCCATGGTTGGGGTCGGCGGTATTGCCAATCACCTGTTGCCATTATTGGTTGGCGCGGGGTTAAAAAAAATAATATTGGTTGATGATGACGTGGTGGAAAAAACCAACCTGGCGCGGCAATTGATGTTTCGCGAATCCGACATCGGGGTTAAAAAAATTATTGCCGCCAAGAATTATTTGCTCGGCATTAACCCCAAAGCCGAAATTATCACCCATGATAAAAAAATTATGGCGATGGCGGATAGTGGGTTATTGGCCACGGCCGATGTGCTGTTGGAGGGGAGCGATAACCTGGAAACAAAATTATTAGGCGATAAAATAGCGACCAGTTTGGCGCGACCGATTATCATCGGTGCGGCCACGGCATACGACGGGCAGGTTGGTTTTTTTCACGGCGACGCATATCGCTACAGCGATATTTTTGAAGTCGGCCATTTCAACGACATCGGCAATTGCCAAACCGCCGGCATTTTGAACAGCACGCTGGCGCAGGTCGCCGGCCTGATGGCGCAATTATTTTTCGATTATGTTTTTGACGGCATGGCCGACCATCGCTTCTTCCTGCTCGACCGCGGGCACACAATCGCGCTGAAGTAACGAAGCGGCAACGTAAACCAAGATGGGCAAACAAATTGCTAGTGGTTGTGCCGAAAGCAGGTTGCGTCGCGACCTAAAAATTGGTAGAAAAAATCATGAAATTCCTGCACGCTAACCCGCCACAATTTTCGGCCGATGTTATCGCCGACATTGCGTGGCAACATTACGGCCTGCGTGGTAAATTAAAAAACCTTTACAGCGAGCGTGACCAAAATTTTTATTTGAAGCAAGAGGACGGCACCGGCTTCATGTTAAAAATTGCGAACCAGGTCGAGGACCCGGCGATTATCGATTGCCAAATAAAATTGTTCGACCATCTGGCCATCATCGACCCGGGGCTTCCCGTGCCGCGAGTCATAAGGACGAAGGACGGCCAGGACAGCATCCACCTGAAATCGCTTGAAAAAGACGCCGAGAAAAAATCCGGCAATAAATATATTTTTTATGTTCTAAGCTACCTCGAGGGGGAATTGGCGCATAACGTGCCCTTGACCGCGCCGATAGCCTACGACATTGGCAAAATGCTGGCGCGGCTGGGCCTGGCGATGCGCGGTTTTTTTCACCCCGCGACCGGCGGCCGCGACCTGTTGTGGGACATGCGAATTGTGCGGCAATATATTCCATTTTTGGCCGAACTGCCGGTGATAAAAATCGGCGACACCACGCTGGCCGACCTGGCAAAAAAACAGATAGAGGATTTTTCAACGCGGGTTTTGCCCAACCTATCGTCGCTCCGCGCCCAGGTTATTCACGGCGACGTGCATGAACATAATTTGATATTGCACCCGACCAGCCATGCCATCACCGGTGTGATAGATTTCGGCGATGTTATTCACGCGCCGTTGATATTTGACATTGCCGATTCGGTTTGCGATTTTTTGAATCAGCCACAGCGAATCGATACCATGATGCGCCCGTTGGTTGCCGGTTACGCCAAATTGATAAAGCTGGAGGAGCCCGAGGTCGCGGTGATTTACGATATCGCCCTGATGCGCATGGTAACCGCCCTGGTGGTTAATGTGTGGCGCGCCGCCCGCACGCCCGATGAAGAAAATTATTTGCACGCCGCGACCGATGGCACCATCCAGGTGGTGGAAATGTTGCAAACCATGGGGCGCGACCGCGCGACCGATATTTTCCGCATGGCGGCGGGTGTGCCGGCGCAAAAATTTTTCAAACTTAGCGACAACACGCCAAGCGGTTACAGCGCGGATAAAACCCCGAATAAAATCGATGACAAATCAACCGCCACCGCCAACCCGGCCGGCGCAAAAACCCCGGCCGATGTAGCAACCTTAATCGCGCGGCGCAAAAAATTCATGGGGTCGCATCTTTATGTTTTTTATGACCCGCCGTTAAATATCGTCAAGGGCGAGGGCGTCTGGCTCTACGACGCGCATGGCCGCCGTTACATGGATTGTTACAACAACGTGCCGATTGTCGGCCACGCCCATTCTTACGTGGTTGAGGCTATCAATCGCCAAGCACGCACCCTGAACACCAACACCCGTTATTTGGGCGAGGAAATTTTGGACTATGCCGAACGCCTAAGCAAAAAAACCGGCGGCGAATTAAACACCTTTGCCTTTGTCAATTCGGGGAGCGAGGCCAACGACATTGCCTGGCGCATGGCATTGGCCTGGGCCGATTTAAAACCCGGCCACGGCGGTGCGGTGTGCCAAGAATTTGCCTACCACGGCATTACCTGGGCGATTGACGCGGTGTCGCCCTCCGCCAATAAAATCAGCCAAGCCGCGCATTTGGCGCGTTACCCGCATGTTCGCACCATTGTCGCGCCAGACGCTTACCGTGGCCAATATGGCAATGACGGCGCAAAATACGCGGGCGATGTCGACAATGCCATTGCGTCGCTGGCGCAGGAAAACATGAAACCGGCCGCTTATTTTTTGGATTCGACATTCATCACCAATGGTATTTTGGAACCCATGGCGGGTTACGTGGCCGAGGTTTTTAAAAAAATCCGCGCCGCCGGCGGGTTGTGCATCGGCGATGAAGTGCAGTCGGGGTTTGGCCGCATGGGAAAAAATTTTTGGGGTTATCAACATCACGGCGTCATGCCCGATATTGTAACCATCGGCAAACCGGCGGGCAACGGCCACCCGTTGGGCATAGTCATCACCCGCCCCGAAATTTATGAAAAATTTATCAAAAGCACGGCTTTCTTTTCGACCTTTGGCGGTAACAATGTTTCCTGCGCCGCCGGTTTGGCGGTGCTGGATGTTATCGAACAAAATAATTTGGTCGATAATGCATCGCTGGTTGGCGATTATTTAAAAACCGGTTTCAAAAAATTAATGGCGCAACATGACGCCATTGGCGACGTGCGCGGCATCGGCCTTGCCCTGGGTATTGAAATTGTGGCCGACCGCAAAACCAAAAAACCCGACAAACCCACCACCGACAAATTGATAAATAAATTGCGCGACGAAGGTGTGTTGGTGGCGAGCGAGGGCGAACATGGCTCGGTTATAAAAATGCGCCCGCCGCTGATTTTCACCCAACATGACGCCGATTTCGCCCTGGCGGCCTTC
>JASGCL010000005.1:43565-64758 GCA_030054115.1 Hydrotalea sp. | reverse complement strand
ATTTTTTGGGTGGGTTCGTTAGCAACATTTTTGATATAAAAAAACCCATAAGAATTTAAAAATCTTACCCGCTTTTCAAAAACTTACGCCAAAGCCATCCGCGCGAATTATTTGCGTGGGTGGGATTGGTTGTAAAGTTTTTGGAGCGATTGTAAATCCATGTTGGTGTAACGGGCGGTCGACGCCAATGATTGATGGCCGAGCAATTCTTGAATGGTGCGCAAATCGCCGCCGGCCTGCAACAAATGCGTGGCAAAACTATGGCGCAGGGCGTGCGGCGTTGACCCAATCGGCAGGTTGAGGCGCACCTGCAAATCCTTCATCAACAATTGCACAATGCGCGGCGACAATGGGCCACCCTGCGTGCCGCGAAAAAAATAATCATCGGGTTGCAATGAAAATGGCATGGTGTCGCGATACCGCGCCAGGTAATCCATCACCCGTGGCAAAATAATAATCACGCGGTCCTTGCCGCCCTTACCATTGATAACCAACGTGTGGTCGGGCTGTTGCGCCATGGTGGTGATGTCGCGTGCCGTCAGTTGCAATGATTCCATCAGCCGCAACCCCGCGCCGTAAAGCAAGCCGATGATGCCGAGGTTGCGATAGGTTTGCCACGTCGCCGGCGCGCCATTGTTGTTGGTTAAGGAATCAAGGATATGACCGCAATCGTCAGCGTCAAGCGCGCGCGGTAATGCGCGTGGTAATTTCGGGCTTCGCACATGGTCGATGGCATTGTTGGTCAACAGGTTGTTTTTTTTCATGTAACGCAACAACCCGCGCACCGCCGACAATGCGCGGGCGGTTGAGGTTTTTTTTAACGCCAATTGGTCTTGCCGATAAAACAGCCAGGCGCGAAAATCCTGCAACGACAAATGGCTCAGGTCATCGGCCGTCGCCGGGTTGCCCAAATGCTGGTTCAAAAAACGTAAAAAATTATCGATATCGTGGCGATATGATTGCACGGTGTTTTCGCCGTAACCTTTTTCTACCCGCAACGCCGACAACCAATCATTAACCTGCGCCATAAGGCTTCGGTCAACCAATTGGTCGATGGGATTGCTGGGCGGGGCGAAATGGGCGGGCATGGTGATGGTATAATCCCCCTGCAACAATTTTGCCACCGCGATATTGTTTTTGCATTCGCCGTTTGTCCTCAATGGCATCAAATAGCGATTGATTCGCGAAATTAGCTGTGGCATATTATTGCGGGTAGGCGTTAAAAAATTATGGCGAAAAGAAATAAAATTGCATTGGTCGGGGCGGGGAATATCGGCGGCACGCTGGCCATGCTGTTTGGTTTAAAAAATTTGGGCGATGTGGTTTTGTTCGACGTGATGGAGGGCATTCCCCAAGGGAAAGCACTCGACCTGGCCCAGGCCGCACCGATTTTGGGCATGACGCAGAAATTTTCTGGCACCAACAATTACGCCGATTTGGCGGGCAGTGATGTGGTGGTTGTCACCGCCGGCTCGCCCCGCAAACCGGGGATGAGCCGCGATGATTTAATCGGTATTAATGCCAAGGTGATGAACGATGTCGGCGCGGGGTTGAGGCAAGCCTGCCCCGAGGCGTTTGTTATTTGCATTACCAACCCGCTGGATGTGATGGTGGGTGTGTTGCAACGCGCCCTGGGGGTTGCCACCAACAAGGTTGTCGGCATGGCCGGCATGTTGGATTCGGCGCGGTTTCGTTATTTCTTGGCCAGTGAGATGAATGTCGCGGTGGCCGATATTGACGCCATGGTGCTGGGCGGTCATGGCGACGCGATGGTGCCGTTGGAATCCTGCGTTTCGATTAACGGCATGGGGCTGGGCGATGCGGTGAAGCAAAAACTCATCAGCCGCGAAAAACTTGATGGCATCATCACCCGCACGCGCAACGGCGGCGGCGAGGTGGTTAATTTGTTAAAAACCGGTTCGGCCTTTTACGCGCCGGCGGCCTCGGCCGTGGCAATGGCCGAAAGTTACCTGCTGGATAAAAAATCGCTGATGCCCTGCGCCGCCTATTGCAAGGGGGTTTATGGTTTGGATGGTATTTACGTCGGCGTGCCGGTTATTATCGGTCGCGGCGGGGTTGAAAAAATTGTCGAGGTCACGATGACGCCCGCCGAAAAACAAAATTTCGATACATCGGTGCAGGCGGTGCGCGAATTGGAAAAGGCCCTGCAGAATTTGCAACAATAATGAACATTCATGAATATCAGGCCAAGGAATTATTGCGCGGCCATGGTTTGCCGACGCCGCGTGGTGTGGTTGTAACCAATATTGCCGATGTTACCGCCGCCGCCCAAAAATTGCAGGCTGAAACCGGCACAAAGGTTTTTGTCCTGAAGGCGCAGATTCATGCCGGTGGGCGCGGTGCCGGGCATTTCGCCGGTCGCGACAATGAAAAGGGTGGGGTGCGACTCATCAAAACCATCGATGAGGTTAAAACCAATGCCGCCGCCATGCTGGGCCAGGTGTTGGTAACCAAACAAACCGGCGCGGTGGGTCGCGAAGTAAAGACATTATATATCGAGGAGGGGGCGAGCATCGGCAAGGAATTTTACCTCAGCCTGCTTATCGACCGCGCCACCGACCATTTAACATTTGTTTTATCGTCGGCCGGCGGCATGAATATCGAGGATGTGGCGCACGACACGCCGGACAAAATTATCAAATGGCAATTGCCGTCGCTGGCGCAAAAGGTTGATGGCGAAACCGCGACGCGCCTCGCCCAGCAATTATCCCTGCCCGCCGGTAACAGCAATGAATTGCAACAGGTGATGAATGGTTTGTTATCATTGTTTATTGAAAAAGATTGTTCCTTGATTGAAGTAAACCCGCTGGTGCTGACGACCGATAACAAATTATTGTTGCTCGATGCGAAAATATCGTTCGACGACAATGGGCTGTTCCGCCACCCCGATGTCGCGGCATTACGCGATGATAACGAGGAAGAACCGATGGAGCGCGAGGCCTCGGCCAATGATTTAAGCTATATCAAGCTCGACGGCACCATCGGGTGCATGGTCAATGGCGCCGGCCTGGCCATGGCAACGCTGGATATTATCAAGCAACAGGGCGCGGAACCCGCCAATTTTTTGGATGTCGGCGGTGGCGCGACCGAGGCGCGGGTGAAAAAAGCCTTCGAAATTATTCTATCCGACAAACATGTTAAGGGCGTGTTGGTTAATATCTTTGGCGGCATCATGCGGTGCGATATCATCGCCGCCGGTATTATCGCCGCGGTTAAAAACATACAATTAAATGTGCCGTTGGTGGTGCGGTTGGAGGGGACAAATGTCGAGCTCGGTAAAAAACTATTAACCGAGTCCGGCCTGCCGATTATCACCGCCAGCGATTTGGGCGATGCCGCCACCAAAATCGTTGCGGCGGCGGCAAAATAAGCAATGAAAATGAAAAATGAAGCGATAAAATAAGGAAAAACATGAGCATCCTCGTTGATAAAAACACCAAGGTCATCTGCCAAGGCCTAACCGGCGCGCAGGGCACGTTCCACACCGAGCAAGCGATAAAATACGGCACCAAAATGGTCGGCGGCGTGGTGCCGAAAAAAGGCGGGCAGATGCACCTCGGCCTGCCAGTATTTAACAACGTGGCCGAGGCCAAGGATAAAACCGGTTGCGATGCATCGGTGATTTACGTGCCGCCGCCATTTGCCGCCGCCGCGATTATCGAGGCGATCGACGCGCAAATTGGCTTGGTGGTCTGCATCACCGAGGGCATCCCAACCCTTGACATGTTACGGGTTGAGGAAAAATTGCGCGCCAGCAAAACCATGCTGCTGGGGCCAAATTGCCCGGGGGTTATCACGCCCGGCCAATGCAAAATCGGCATCATGCCCGGGTTTATTCATAAACCGGGGAGGATAGGGGTGGTGTCGCGCTCCGGCACCTTAACCTACGAGGCGGTGTGGCAAACCACGCAAGCTGGCATGGGGCAATCGACCTGCGTTGGCATCGGTGGCGACCCGGTGCATGGTTTGACCTTCACCGATTGTTTGGAAATGTTTTTGGCCGATGACGAAACCGATGCCATTATTATGATTGGCGAAATCGGCGGCGGCGAGGAAGAGGAAGCGGCAGAATTTTACAAAAAATCAAAACATAAAAAACCGATGGTCGGGTTTATCGCCGGCCAATCGGCACCGCCGGGTAAACGCATGGGGCACGCCGGCGCGATTGTGTCGGGCGGCAGTGGCACCGCGCAATCAAAAATCGATGCCCTAAAATCGGCAGGCGTGGCCATTTCCCCCGACCCGAGCAAATTGGGTGAAATGATGAGTTTTCTTTTACAAAAAAAAATGGTATGATGGAGCCATGCCTGATGAACCGCGGACAATAATGTCTCTGGACATGTTTTCTGGGGCGTTGCCGAGTGAGGCCACGCCATCCGAACCAATGCCCGCTGGTGTAGCGCAGGACGCAACTGGGGGAATGGAAGATAAAATAGGCGACAAAGAAATATCCTCCGCATCAGCAACCGATGGTAAATCTTCGCCAGCAACGGCTTCCTCGCGTGGTGCATCTTCCGCGCAAGCAAAAAACCATGGCAATGATTCGTCAAAAGATTTAGCCGCTCATTTTCCGCCCGAATTATTGATGGGTGGCGCCGATTATATTTTTGACCTTTATCAACGCTACCTGCAAAACCCGAACCTGGTGGGGAAAGATTGGCAAGAGGTTTTTGTGGCGATAGACAAAGATGATAAGGACGCTAAAGATGCCGATGAAGGACTGAAGCAACACACCGGCGATTTTGTCAGCGCGGCCGATTACAAACCATCATGGGTATTCGATGGGTCGCGGGGTAATAATGGCACCGCTAATAATGATAATAATGGCGCGGTGAATAATGGTCGACCAGCCTTTCCGCAACATGGCGCGGTTATCGACAGCGGGCGCACCCGTGGGGCCGGCGGTAAAACCCTATCCGATTTTTTATTATCCGGCATGGCAAAGGGCGAGAATCTGCAAGAAACCATTGCCCGTTACATAAGCGACCATGGGGTCGCGGGCGAGCGCGAGATGGCCGAACGGTTAAATTCGATTCGCGCCATCATGCTAATTCGCGCCTTTCGCACCCGTGGCCATTTGGAGGCCGACCTTGACCCCCTGCAACTATCGCCGAAGGTTACCTTCCCCGAATTGGATTATCACAGCTACGGCTTCACCGACGCCGATTTGGACAAAACGATTTATATTAATTATTATTTGGGGTTGGAAAGCGCGCGCCTGCGCGACATTATTGGCATTTGCCGCAAAGTTTATTGTGGTCGGTTTGCGATTGAATTCATGCATGTCCAAGACCCAGATGAAAAATTATGGTTGCAGGAAATGGTCGAGGCCGATTACGCCGGTAAAAGCGTCAGCGCGGAAAAGAAAAAAAATATCTACCAACAGGTTTTGCAGGCCGAGGCGTTCGAAAGTTTTTTGGATAAAAAATACAAAGGGGCAAAACGCTTCGGCCTCGATGGCGGCGAAAGCACTATTCCGGTGCTTGATGAAATTATCAATCGCGGTGTCGCCCTGGGGATAGAGGAGGTCGACATCGGCATGTCGCATCGCGGCCGTTTGAATGTGCTGGCCAATATCTTGGGCAAACCCTATCGCCAGATATTTTATGAATTTTATGGCGGTAGCCCGACCCCCGCCAATTTGCCACAGATGGGCGATGTCAAATACCACCTGGGGGCCAGCCACGATGCGATAATCACCGACGCCAGTGGTGAATCGCGCACCGTGCATTTATCGTTGTCGCCAAACCCCAGCCACCTGGAGGCGGTGAACACCGTCGTCCTGGGCAAGGTTCGCGCCAAGCAAAAACAACGCAACGACACCAAAAAGGAAAAGGTGATGGCGGTGTTGATACATGGCGACGCGGCCTTTATTGGCCAGGGGGTGGTGGCCGAGACATTTTTGCTGTCGCAACTTAAGGGTTATCGCACCGGTGGCACGATTCATATTGCGGTGAATAATCAAATTGGTTTTACGACGGTGCCAAAGGAAGGGCGGTCATCGCCCTATTGCACCGATATGGCCAAGATGATAGACGCGCCGGTGTTCCATGTTAATGGCGATGACCCAGAAACCTGCGTCCGCGCCGCGCAATTGGCGGTCGAATATCGGCAAAAATTTAAAAAAGATATTGTTATTGATATCTATTGTTATCGCCGCCACGGCCATAACGAAACCGACGAGCCGTTTTTTACCCAACCGCTGATGTATGAAAAAATTGCCAGCCACCCGCACCTGACCACCATCTACAGCGAAAAATTGATAGCGGAGAAAATTCTTACCCAAGGGGAAGTCGATGGTCGCGCCAAAGATTTTAACGACCGATTGGAAAACGCCCTGTTGCTTGCCAAGGATTTTAAACCGGCCAAGGTCGACTGGTTGGAGGGGCGTTGGCACGGCCTGACCATGGCCGAAACCGGCAAGCGCAAGGGCGATACCGCCGCCGATATCGATGTCATAAGGGAGATAGGCGAAAAACTCACCACCGTGCCGGCGAATTTTACCATCCATCCAAAAATCGATAACCTGTTAAAAACCAAAAAGGAGAGTATTGAAAATGGCGCGAAAATCGATTGGGGCACCGCTGAGGCCTTGGGTTATGGTAGCCTGCTGTTGGAGGGGGTGCCGATAAGGTTATCGGGTGAGGATTCGGAACGTGGCACCTTTTCCAATCGGCACGCGGTGTGGATAGATCAAAAAAATGGCAACCAATATGTGCCGCTGAACCATTTGCGCGCCGGCCAAAGCCAGTTCGAGGTTATCAATAGCCCCTTGAGCGAATTTGGCCTGCTGGGATTTGAATATGGTTATTCGACGGCCGAGCCATTTTCGCTGGTGCTGTGGGAGGCGCAATTTGGCGATTTTGCCAACGGCGCGCAGGTGATTATCGACCAATTCATTGCCGCCGGCGAAACCAAATGGTTTAAAATGTGCGGCCTGGTGATGTTGCTACCCCATGGGTATGAGGGGCAGGGGCCGGAGCATTCATCGGCGCGGCTGGAACGTTACCTGCAATTATCGGCCGATGATAATTGGCAAGTTTGCAACCTGACGACGCCAGCCAATTATTTTCATGCCTTGCGCCGGCAAATAAAAAGGAATTTTAGGAAGCCGCTGATTATCATGACGCCCAAATCGCTTTTGCGTCACCCATTATGCGTGTCAAGGATAGAGGATTTTATCGCGGGCTCCTCATTCCGCCGGATTCTGCCCGATGATGCCTTTGTTGCCGGCACATTATCCCCGCCCGAACAATTTAAAAAGGTTATTTTATGCTCGGGCAAGGTTTATTATGACCTCTATCAAGCGCGCGAAAAAATGGATAGGAAAGATATTGCGATTGTGCGGTTGGAACAACTTTATCCATTCCCCGATGAATCGTTGCTCGGCATATTGCAAAAATGCAAGCAAGCCGAATTTGTCTGGTGCCAGGAAGAACCCGAAAACAGCGGGGCATGGTTTTTTGTCCGGCCACGGATTGAAAAATTATTACGCCAGTTGAAGGCAACCCATCAAGATTTAATCTATGTTGGCCGGCGCGAGGCCGCCAGCCCCGCCGTCGGCTCCGCGAAAATTCATACATACGAACAGGAAACATTGGTTGTTGAAGCCTTAAAATAATGGTAATAATGATAAAGGAGAATAATAATGATTGAAGTTAAAGTGCCAGCGTTGGGCGAATCAATTACAACGGCGCGGATTGCAAAACTATTGGTGGCGGCGGGGTCGGCCGTGGCGCGTGACGAAAATATCTGCCTGCTCGATACCGAAAAAATTAGCCTGGAGGTTAGCGCGCCCGAGGCCGGTGTGTTAAGCGCGTGGCAGGTCAAGGAAGGCGACGACGTGGCGGTGGGCACCGTGATTGCGACCATTGACGATAAGGCAAAAGCCGGCGCGGGTGGTGGCGAAAAAACACCCGAAGCCGTTGCGGTAAGCACAGCAACTGCGCCAGTCAATAATGCACCGATCGAACCCACACCAGCCCCGGCCAAAAACGAAATTCCAGCAAAGGCCAACCCCGCACCAGCACCACAAGCGGTGGCACAACCAATGGCACAACCGGCGGTGCAATTAACGCCAACCTATAACATGCCGCCGCATGTAACCGACGCGCGGGGCGAGGAACGGGTCAAAATGAGCAAATTGCGCGAGGCGATTGCCAGAAGGTTGAAGGGCGTGCAGATGACGGCGGCGATTTTAACCACCTTTAACGAGGTCGACATGGCGCTGTTGATAGAAATGCGCCAATTGCATCGCGAAAAATTTCAACAACAACATGGCACCAAATTGGGCTTTATGAGCTTCTTTATCAAGGCGGTTTGCCAAGGGTTGAAGGATTTCCCGATAATCAACGCGTCGCTCGACGGTAACGATATTATTTATAAAAACTATTACGATATTGGTATTGCGGTGGGCTCGCCCACCGGTTTGGTGGTGCCGGTGCTCCGCGACGCCGACAAAAAATCCTTCGCCGATATCGAACGGGATATCGCCGATTTTGGTAAACGTGCCGAGGCCGGTAAATTAACCATGCAAGACCTATCGGGTGGCACCTTTAGCATTACCAACGGCGGTATTTTTGGCTCGATGCTATCGACGCCGATTCTCAACCCGCCGCAATCGGCTATACTTGGTATGCATAAAATCGAGGAACGGGCGGTGGTAAAAAATGGCATGATAACCATCGCGCCGGTGATGTATCTTGCCTTATCTTACGACCACCGGATTATCGACGGGCGAGAGGCGGTTAGCTTCCTGACCATGGTCAAGGAATTGCTGGAACGGCCAGAACGTTTGTTACTGGACATATAGACAATTTTTTTAATAGCTTTTTGATAATTTGCTTGACATGAAGATGATTTTTGCCTATCTAACGGGCGTAGATAGCGTTTCCGCCTGTTAAACAATATAAAGCGGAATAAACGGCTCTACAAAATGCCATAAAATAATATTCAATAAAATCTGAATGGGTTTGGGACAAGACTAAACAAAAGCTACAAAAAGGGGCTGTAAACAAAGTTATAAACAGGCCGCCGCAAAAAAAATGCGCGCGCCACCATGGTTAAAAAAATCGGTTTAAAAAATCGACGCAAAGAATCAAAAATGGATTCTTAACAGATTATATTGATACTATAAAAAATAATATTTTGATGGTTTTTTGGAATGATATTTATTCCTAAAAAAAAAATTGGTTGATGAACCAATCAAGTGACAAAACAATCTAACAACAACAATTAAAGAAAAAAAAATGCAAAGACAAAATAATTGGCGTCGCCATAGTGGCCGCGGCAACAACAATCGCTCAAGCGGTAATCGCGGCCGTGGCACAAGGCAAGGCGGCGGTATGAACAAAAATACCTTTAAAGACCCATTGCGCCAACAGATGGATTCCAATGGCCCGTTGGGCCGGGTGCGTGGCAATGCCATGCAAATCATGGACAAATATATTGTTCTGGCGAAGGAAGCCACGTCAGACGGCGACCGCGTGCTGGGCGAGGCTTGCCTGCAATATGCCGAGCATTATCAACGGCTGATTATCGAACACCAAGGGCATTTTAAGCCCGCCGAAGAAGATATGCGGGGCGATAGGGGCGACATGGTTGGCGATGCCGGCGATGGCGAGGGCGAGCAATCGTCGGCCGAACCCATGCCACGGCGTAATGCCGGCCGAACCAGCAATGGTAACGGCGATGGCGTGCGTATCATGGGTCGTGGCGTCGTGCGTTATTTAGATGACGACAACGACGGCAACGACAATGACAACGCCCGCGACGAAGATAAAGACGATGCCGATTTGCCGAGCTTCCTGACCGGTAGTCAACGCAATGCTGGCAAAAGGAAAATGAACGACGACGACGGGCTAGAATAATCATCGGTTATTCGGTATAATATTACAATGATATTACAGGCGAGTGTTATTAAGCTAACGGCATGTTATTATCATGACATGCCGGCCCTTGTCGCCTGTCGTTCGTTTGCTTAAGAACAAAAACATAGCCCGCAATATAAATAAACATGGTCGTGCAAATATACAAAAGATGTTAAAAAAAAATTTTGTTTTTATTTTATTTTATTTTGCCGTCGCGCTGGTGATTGGGATTAGCCTTTATTTTTATTCCCCTTTTCCGCCTTACAACATTGTTATCTGCACCGTGGTGGGCTATTTTTTGGCCTGCCTGCTCCATGTGCTATTGGTTGGCGGTCGGCCAAAAAAATCGACCAGCGGGGCGCAATACCAACCATTCTATCCATCGACCATCATGGATAATGACGAATTAGATGGCGACGATGTGCTAAGCAATGAGCCGGCGCGCGGCACGGACGACAGAACAGCAAATAAATTACCGCAAAGCGCAACAAGACCGAACAAGCGCGGTGATGTTGACGATAGTAGCGCCACGATGGTGATAACCACGCCGCGCAAAATGACCAGCAAGCCGGTCAATGCCCTGCAAGATATTTTTAAAAGCGCGTATCAAAATGACCTGTTGGCGGGTGGTCGCGCGATGGTGATGTTTGGCCACGACGTGGTCGAGGCCAAGGGGCGTCAACCGATAGGGTTTTATTGCCAAGGTTACATCGAATATCACAATGGCCAAGGGCGCGATATCGCCGGCATCATCGCCGACAGCCCGCGCAACACGGTCGCCGGTGATTTGGAAATTTTGTTGCTTGAAACACTGCGCCATTATTGGCAAAAAATATTGCAGGGCGTCGAGGTTGGCGATTTGCCCTATTGTTTTTTTCCGCTGTCCGAACGGGCGTTGAATGAAAAGGGCTTTATCAATGATTTGAAAAGTTTTTTAAAATCGCAAAAAATTGCCTACCCGCGGTTGAGCCGCGCCTTCAGCCGATTGGTTATTGTCTTGCCCTTCACCAGTGGGCTTTATCGCCATGCCGAGGCCTGCCAATTTTTAAGTAGCGAGGGGATTAAGCTCGGCATGATTTATAGTAGCGGCAACACGACCTTGCTCAACCCGATTTTAGACGATGACCCGTCGTTATTATTGCGCATGGGTATCGATTTTTACCTCTTGTCGGTTGATGACCTGCAATTTTTGCAAGAAAAATTGGGTTACGAAACCATGTCAGAAAAAATTCTATCGTTGGAAAAATTACGCTTGATGACCATGGTGTTTAATATCGATGACGAACGGGTTTATAACAGCTTGCCCTACGGCCTTACCATGGTGATGGGAAAATTATTTGACAAACAAACCCTACTGGCGCGGTTACCGCTCAAAAATAATGCCGGTGGCGACGCGGTCAATGACGCGGGTAATGACGCGGGCTAATTATCGTAATAAAATTTATATTATTGCCATGCAAAACCCTAACCCAAACACAACACAAATTGTGCCGCCGATGACGCCGCGCACCCTGCAAGGCATTCAAGATATTATTGGCAAATATGATTTGGCGATTATCGACCAATGGGGCGTGTTGCATAATGGCGTGGTGCCATTTGCCGGCGCGGTCGAGGCGATATCCGCCCTGCACCATGGTGGCACAAAAATCATCATCCTTTCCAATTCGGGGAAATTGGCCAAGCATTCCGAAAAATTGATAGCCAAGATGGGTTTTGACATGGATGCGATTCATAAGGTTATAAGCTCTGGCCAGGCCGCCCGGCAATGGTTGGAGGGGTTGGAGGGGGTGGAAGGGTCGGCAACCGATACCCTAGCCAAAGAATTAACCAAGAACCAAACGCAAAACAGGTGGCAGGGCAAGAAATTGGTTTTTTGGGGGTTCGATGATGATTCGCGGGCGATAGATGGCTTGGGTTTTGTTATGACCGATGATGTGGCCGAGGCCGATATATTGCTGGCCGCTGGGGCAGGGCGCGGCAGTTTGGCGGCCTACCAAGACGACATGGACATGGCGGTGGCGCGTAACATTCCGATGCTTTGTACCAACCCCGATTTGGTCGCCAACATGCCCGATGGTTCGCTAAAAATCTGCCCAGGGACATTGGCCGATTATTACGAAGCCAAGGGCGGGCAGGTGGTGCGGTTTGGCAAGCCGGCGCGCGAGGTTTACGAGATGTGTTTTCAAGAATTCCCGAGCGCGAAGAAAATTATCGGCATCGGCGACAGCCTTGACCATGATATTATCGGCGCACAGCGCGCCGGCATCGATTCGTTATTTATTTTGGGCGGCATCCATGCGGGTGATGTCATGCCGCAAGGCGGCGAACCACCGCAAGAAGACAAAATGAAACGATTATTTACCCGCCATGGTGTTACGCCGCATTTTGTCCTTGATAGCTTTCATTTATAAAAAATTTTTGACTAGCCAAGCAAATGAAAAAAATCTATAGCTAGGGTCATGGTGCGTCAATTTTTTTCTGCTGTTTTATTGTTGATTCTACTGGTTGGGCTGTCTTCCTGCGCCGACACGGTGAAGCGCGGCGAGGTGATAAAACCATTCCAATTAGAACAATTGGTGATAGGGAAGAGCAATTACAATGATATTCTTAATATCTTGGGCACCCCGACCAGCGTTTCGACCTATGACCCGCGGTTTTGGTATTATTTTAGCCAAACCAAAAGCCAGTGGGGTTTTTTAGAACCCACGTTCCAAGACCAGGAAGTATATCAGGTGAAGCTGGATGACCAAGGAAACTACCTTGGCTATAAAAAATTCACCGGTAATGACGCGGTGAAATTATCGGTGTCCAAAAATACCACCCCGACCGTGGCACGCGACAAATCATTCTTGCAAGAATTGGTTACCAATTTTGGCCGCTATAGCAAGCCAAAGGCCGACCCCAACGCACCAACCAACCCGGCGCAACGAACCCAATAAGCATGGTCGCAACAAACCCCCTTTTCACCATAGTATAAATCGCCTATAGCAAAGCCCATGACCATTGCCAAAAGAGAAAAAATGATAGACGGCCAATTAATGCCGGCCGGCGTGATTGACGCCAATTTGCTCAGCGGGTTTTTGACCATCGACCGCACACAATTTGTCGACGGCGACGACCAACAAAAACGTTGTTACAGCGACATGCCGATGGTCAGCCGCGATGGTCGCGTTTTGTTACCGCCGGTCGCCTCGGGGCTGTTGTTGCAATATGCCGGTTTGAAATCGTTGGACAATGCTTTGGTTATCGGAGGCGGCCATGGTTATGAATGCAATATATTGGCAAGCGCGAACATCGGCGTCGTCGCATTGGAAAGCCCACGCGATAAAATCAAAAAGACCATCCTAAAAAGTAATTTTCATGTCGTGCCGGTTGATGATATCACCGCTGGCCAAGACAAAACCGCGCCCTATAAAGCGATATTTATTTTCGGCCTATTGCCGGCGGTGCCAGAAAAACTGCTGGCGCAATTAAGCGATAAGGGTTATTTGCTAACCGCCCTGATTGATAAAAAATCGCCGCAGGCCAAAAATCAACTTGGCAATTTGGTGCGGGTAGCAAAAAATAAAAAAGTTGAATATTTTGGTCAGGTAACAGCGGTGCCATTGATGCCGGAATTTAATAATCACCACGCCAACGTGGCGCGCATGGCGTCTTAAGGCGTGGCTTGTAACATGGCTTATAATATAGCGTCGTTGCAAAAGGAAAATACCATATGACCGATGGCCAACAAACACCGGTGAAAACTATTTCTGTCACCCAATTGGGCGATATGTTAAAACATAGCGACAAACCTGGCGACGTTTTTTTGCTTGATGTGCGCGAGGCGGCCGAGGTCGCCACCGCAAGCATGCCCCATGCCCACCATATTTCGATGAATGATATAACCGACAGGTTGGCCGAATTGCCGCGCGATAAAACAATTTATGTTTTTTGTCATCACGGCGGTCGGTCGCAAATGGTTTGCCAATACTTGCAACGTGAGGGGTTTGATTGCAGAAACATCGTCGGCGGTATCCATCGCTACGCCCTGGAAATTGACAATACCATTCCCACCTATTAAGGCGTGGCAATAGAATAAAAGAGAATGAAAGACGATATTTTTAATTTTTTTGACGACATCATGTCCCTGACCAAAAAAAAGGGCATCGATGCGACCGAGGTCGTCCTGAGCAAATCGCTCAACCAGGGCATTCAGGTTCGCATGGGCAAGATAGAAGAATCGGAACGCGCCGAGCAAGAAATATTGGGTTTGAAAATCCGCCTTGGGCAAAAGGAAGCCGCTATCACCACCAATGGCAGAACCATGGCGGTTATCACGCCGTTGGTCGATAAATTATTGGCGATGGCGCGCGTCGTGCCGGATAACCCATTCGCGGGCGAGGCGATGCCAGCGCAATTATACAAACCAAATGGCCAAGACGCCGATTTGCAAACCTTTGACCCGACCGATTTATCGCCCGAGGCAATGCAGGCCATGGCGAAGCAGGTGGAGGAAGCGGCGCGCGGCCAAAAAAACATCGTCAATTCGGAAGGGGCCGGTGCGTCATTCGGCCATGAACAGGAATGGTTTGCTTTTTCCAACGGGTTTCGCGGCGCGGAATCCCATTCTTATTATTCGCTCGGCGTGTCGATTATTGCCGGCGATGGCAACAGCATGGAGGCCGAGGGCGAATATTCCAGTAAGGTTTTTTTCGCCGATTTAATGTCGCCAGAAAAAATTGGCCAGCGGGCGGCGGCGCGGGCGGCGGCGCAACTGGGCGCGCGCCAAGAAAAATCGGGGCAATACCCGGTGATATTGGAACCGCGCATCGCCACCAGCATCATCGGCAACCTGGCGTCGGCCATCAACGGCCAAAAATTGGCGAAGGGCACCAGCTTCCTGCAAGACAAATTGGGGCAACAGGTCATGGCAAGCAACATCACCATGGTCGACGACCCGTTGCAACGGCGCGGGTTTGCCTCTCAACGTTACGACGGCGAGGGCTTGCCCGCGGTGAAACGCAATATCATTGATAGCGGGGTGTTGACGACCTACGTGCTTGATTTGGCATCGGCGCGGCAATTGAAAATGTCACCCACCGGCCACGCGCGGCGGTCGCTGACGGGGGTGCACCCAGCCCTAAGCAACGTGCATATTGCCGCCGGCGACGTAACGCCCGATGATTTGATGGCCGATATTAAGGAGGGGTTTTATGTAACATCCGTCATGGGATTCGGCGTTAATGGCGTGACCGGTGATTATTCGCAAGGCGCCAGCGGTTTTTGGATAGTGAATGGCAAAAAATCGCATTCGGTAAATGAAATGACCATCGCCGGTAATTTGAAAGATATGTTTATGCACATCACGCCGGCCAATGATTTGGAATTTCTGCACCACCATAATGCGCCGACCCTGCGCATCGACGGCATGACGGTGGCGGGAAAATAATTGGCATTATCTTGCCACTTGACGGCAAATGCAAACATCATTATAGATTCGCGTTATGCAGAACGAAAAGCAATTTATTGCCGCCACGGTGGCGGGTGGCACGATGGAGGTCACGCCCAAGGGCGCGGAAAAGGTCGACAATTTTGCCAATCACTTGCCAAAAAAATCGCCGGTATTTATTACCTTCCTCCCCGGGTCGGACATCAACGACACCATTGCCACCGCGGTCAGAATAAAGAGGGAAGGGATGAAACCAATTCCCCATTTGGCGGCGCGGTCGATACCCAACCTTGATTTTTTAAAAACCAATTTGGCAAGGCTGGTGGCAGAGGCCGAGGTTGATACCTGCCTGCTTATCGGTGGCGGGGTGAAGGACCCATTGGGCGATTACGACGCGACCATTCAAATTTTGGAAACCGGTTTATTCGAACAACATGGCTTCAAGCATATTTTTGTCGCCGGTCATCCTGAGGGTTCGCCCGATTTCCCCGATAATGCCCATTGGCAGGCGTTGCAACAAAAACAACAATTCATGGAGCGCACCAAAATAAAATTGGAAATAACCACACAATTTTGTTTCGAGGCCGCACCGGTTATCGACTACGCCAACAAATTGGTGGCCGAGGGCATCACCATGAAATTGCGCGTCGGCATCCCCGGCCTTGCCACCATCAAAACCTTGATGGCGCATGCTGTGGCCTGCGGCATTGGCCCGTCGATGAAAATTATCAAACAGCAGGCCGCCAATATATCAAAACTACTGACGGTGCGCGAACCCAATAAATTGGTGCGCGAATTATGCGTCGAGATGGCCAATAACAAAAACACCGGGATTCATGGTTTTCACCTATACCCCCTGGGCGGGTTTGTAAAAACCGCCGATTGGCAGAAAAAAATCGCCGCTGGGCAATTTGACATGGATGACGCCGAGGGGTTCATCACCAAACCATAAAATAAAAAAAGGGACAATTATATGGGACATTTTTTGCCACAGCCAACCGGTGCATCGTCTTGCAATACCACGCCGCCAAGGGCTTGGTCGCGCGCCATTCACGGGTTGCTATTGGCTTTGGAAATTTTGATAATTCACACCAATGGTGGTAAATAAATAGAGGTAATTATTTTTCTATGCTTGCAACAATCATCTTACGTCTTGTTAGTTTTTTAAAATCCATGATACCTGGATCCAAATATTACCAGGTGGCGAGCGGTTATGGGTTTTTGCACCTGAAAATGACGACGTTAAAACGCAAATTTGACACGGCATTGCAAGGCCGTATCGATGGCCAGCAGGGCATGCCAGGAAAATCATTCGGCCTGACAACCATGGAAAGTCGGGTTAAGGATTTCATCGCCCTGACCTGCAACCAAAACCGCAGTCACCGCAACAAATTGCTGGCTGGGTTATTTCCGCAATTGAATAAGGTGCGCGAGGAAATCAACAAGGCCATCCACACCACGCGCGGCGCGCTGGAAAGCAAGAAAAAAGAATTTTTAAACGTCAGCGGTAAAATGGCGAAGGGCGCGCCGGATATCAACACCACGTTCGAACGGGTGCGCGAGGCCTATGAAAAACTATGCGACTTCCGCAATGAAAATTTTATAACCTCGGAAAAGGAAATCGACCTGTCGAGTTTCCGCTTGGTTTATCCTATCGTCTTGGCCTTCGCGGTTTTTATGGAAATGCTTTACACTGGGTTTCAACTCGCGCCGAGCTTGGGGCTGGGGCGTGCCTACGGCCAATTTGGCGGGTTTTCGGTATTGATGGCATTTTTGGCTTACGAGGGTGGCCATTATTTTGCTTACTATCGCGGCTTCATCACCAAGCAGAAAGAAATAAAAAAAAGAAACTTGGCCAGCGTGCAGAGTCCCGGCGCGAAGGAATTTTTCTACCTGCCGACCATGGTGATATGTTTGTTGATTATGCTTTTTATCATGGTGTTTAATTTTTTCCGCTTGCCCGACGGCGACCACACGCTGGTGGTGTTGTGGTTGTTGTTTTGCTTCTTTGCCTTTTTGCATGGTTTGTCGGGTGAAAAATACCCGGGGCATCGCAACCATATTGTGATGTTCCGAAAAGAGCTAAATCTCTTCAAGCAAATTTTATATGTTTACATCGACCAATTAAAAACCATCAAACAACAATTTGATTCGATGGTCGCCACCTTGAAAGAAAGTTTTTCCGTCAAGCAACGGGTGTTGAAAGAAAATTTGGATAAGGTCAAGGCGATTGATGCGGCCTATCGCCATTGTTTGAAAGAAATTTTGAAGGACGCAACCGGCCTTTATGAAATTTATTACCACAGCAATAGCCTGATGCGCGAGGCGGGGTTTGATTACCGCGAGCGTTTTAACCTTATCAATGAAAAATTTGGTATGGAAAATTATCTGGACGATAGGGCAACCGACGAAAATATAAAAGAATTTGAGGACTTTTATCGCGACATCGCGGTTAGCAGTGGCCAATTTATTGATGACATGGCCAAAATGGCCGATGGCGAAAACAAAACATTGTTGCAAATTTATAACAAAAAATTAGAAGATATTTTGAACATGGTTAAGTTGATAAAAATTCCGACGACCAGCGCGGGGCGCGGCGCGTTTCAAAGCCCGCTGTGCGACAAAAACGCCGACTTCCAAATTATTACCAAAACCGTGGGCGACGCGTTCCGCAATATTGAAAAAGACCATTAATTATGTTATAGCCTCGGGACAATGTTTCACGATTTAAGCCTCTATGGCATTTTTAAAGAATACCGCGCCCTGTGGTTTGTTGTCATCGCCTTGACGATTATTTTTGGTCTGGCGATTTTTTTATGGAAAAAAATGGGGCCGTTTAATATCAGCCGTGGCAAGGTGGTTTATTCGTTGGTCGGCATGGGGTTGGTTATTTTTGTGCCGTTGGTGTTGCTGTTGAATAGTATTTTCACCCCGCCGCCGGCGACGTTTTTTATTCTTGACCAGACCGATGGTTTCCCGGCGGACGATGCCACCCTTATCAAAAACTTGGCGTTGCGCCATATCGACGAAACAAAGGGCAACAGCGATATTTATTTTTATGAAATCGGCAAATTTAACGGCCAATTGAATCCGGTGGTGGAATATCACATTCCGCCGCGCAAAAAAGTCATGTCGTTGCTGGATTCGGTGCCCGAGGCCGAGGAAAAAATCTATCAACAAAAATATGAGGAATTCCGCAATGGCGTCCAGGTATCGTTGAACCAATTGGTTGGCGATTTTAATTCGCCGAGCTCTTATATATTGGAGGGGGTTTCGTCGCTGGCGCAAAAAGCACTGCCGCTGAATGCTGACAAAAACAAACACCTGATAATTATTTCTGACCTGTTACAAAATTCGCCGGCCGGTGATTTTTACAACAACGACGCACCGCCGATGAAAAATTTTCTGGTGTCAGCCCAGGGTATAAAATTCAGCCGAGATGATTTGACCGATGTTGCGGTAACGATTTACGTGGTGCCGCGCCCGTTTTACGACAAAAACCCAGCCAAGAAAATTTTGGTGGAAAAATTTTGGCGCGATTATTTTTTTGACCGTGGGGCATATAAGGTTGATATGGTTGATGTGCGCCCATAACCTGCTATAACACCCCATATCATGGCCGATAAAAAAAATTACCAGGCAACATTGTTACTGCCCAAGACCGAATTCCCCATGCGGGCCGGGCTGGCGCAGGGCGAACCCATCACCCTGGCGCGGTGGGAAAAAATGGGGCTTTACCAAAAACAGCGCGCCAAGCAACGTGGCAAGCCAAAATATATTTTGCACGACGGCCCGCCATATGCCAATGGCAATATTCACATCGGCCATGCGTTGAATAAAATTTTAAAGGATATAATTTCGCGCAGTCAAAACATGATGGGAAAGGACAGCCCGTATGTCCCCGGGTGGGATTGCCACGGCCTGCCGATTGAATGGAAGGTTGAGGAAGATTTGCGCGCGCAAGGCAAAAACAAAAACGACATTCCGGTTAACGAATTTCGCAAATTATGCCGTGATTACGCCACCAAATGGCTGAACATTCAACGCGAAGAATTCAAACGCCTGGGGGTGCTGGGTGATTGGGACAACCCATACAGCACGATGGATTACAAATCGGAAGCAATAATAGCGGGGGAAATTGGCAAGGTGGCGATGGACAAAAGAGGGGGAGCGATATCTCATGATTTTTTATTTAAGGATTATAGGCCAGTGATGTGGTCGATACCTGAACAAACAGCCTTGGCCGAGGCCGAGGTGGAGTATAAGGATGTAACCACAAGGGCGGTCTATGTGGCGTTTAAATTTTTTGATTGTAATACACGCCAAGAATTAAAAGATAACATTACAAATCAAGGTGATGTTAATAAGAACGTAGAAAAATTAAAAGATTGTGAGGTTATTATTTGGACAACCACGCCTTGGACATTGCCTGCAAATTGCGCCATTGCCTTTAACAAAAATATCGATTACGCGACCTACGATATTATCGATTTTAATGGCAAGGCGCGGCGGGTTGCCTTAGCAGAAAAATTGGCGCAGGAAGTGGCCGAGAAATGCAAATGGCAAAAAATTATTTTGAATGATAAGTTAGATTCCAATAATTTAACTTATGTTTTTAATGAATCGCGTGATATTTTTCATGACGTGCTTGTTCGTCGCGAGTCGGATAAATATTGTATTAGATTTGAGCACCCCTTGTATAATTATAATCCACAGGGTGTAATCCCTGACCCAAGATTCCTACGACAATTGGTTAATGCAGATTTTGTGACTGCGGATGCAGGGACTGGTTTTGTGCATATTGCGCCGGCGCATGGTAAGGATGATGCATTATTAATAAAACATATGGATGGTCGAGTTAATGCATTAAAAAAAGATGGTTTTTATCATGAGTTTATTACAAAATTAATTCCAGAATTAACAAATGTTTCGGTTTATGATGAGAAAGGCAAGGATGGCGGCGCAAATCAAGGCGTCATCGCCGCGTTAAAACGGGTTGATGCCTTGGTCGGCGTGGAAAATTACAAACATTCTTATCCCCATTCTTGGCGGTCGAAAGCACCAATTATTTTTTTATCCACCCCCCAGTGGTTTATTAATATGGATTCAGAAGATGCTATATATGAAGAACTGGAAGATGGAGGAATGGGCGGGCCGATAGATTTTTCTGATAAGAACTCGCTTCGGCAAAAAGCCTTGCAAGCTTTAGAGGAGGTTGTGGCTTATCCTGCCAATGGCAAGAGTGCCCTAACCGATATGATAGCCAATCGACCAGATTGGTGCATTTCTCGCCAAAGGGCGTGGGGTGTGCCACTGCCATTGTTTGCAAAGAAATTTGTAAATGAAGGTGAGTCCTTATTATTACGCAACGCAAAATTATTCGCCCGCGTGCGGGAGGTATTTGAAAAGGAGGGCGCGGACGCATGGTTCAATGACGCGAAATACCCCAATAGTTTTTGGTTGAAAGATATTGTGCCCGAGGCACACTACAATAAATACGAAAAAATAAAAGACGTGGTTGATGTCTGGTTTGATTCGGGGTCGACCCATGCTTTTGTCCTTGCCCAGCGACCAGAGTTTAGACACGAAGGAGAGAAGGGCGAGGACGTCATCGCCGATTTGTATTTGGAGGGCACTGACCAACATCGCGGTTGGTTTCATTCGTCATTGTTGGAATCGGTCGCGACGACCTCTAGGTCGTTATTGGAATCGTTCGAGACGACCTCTGAGTCGGTATTGGAACCGGTCGCGACGCGTGGCCGTGCGCCATACAAGGCATTGCTGACCCACGGATTCGTGTTGGATGAAAAGGGCAACAAAATGTCAAAATCGCTGGGCAATGTTACCGCGCCCGAGGATGTTATTCGCGAAC
>JASGCL010000005.1:16899-43465 GCA_030054115.1 Hydrotalea sp. | reverse complement strand
AAAATGTCAAAATCGCTGGGCAATGTTACCGCGCCCGAGGATGTTATTCGCGAACATGGCGCGGATATTTTGCGCCTGTGGGTTGTTGCGTCCAATTACACCGAAAACTTGACCATCGGCAAAAATATTCTAACGCAACATAGCGAAAGTTACCGCCGTATTCGCAACACATTTCGCTGGTTGCTGGGGGTTATCGAAACCGACCCGCGCGAACCGCAAGAATATAAAAAATCGCAATTACCATTGTTGGAACAATATATGTTGCGCCGCTTGGCAATGCTCGGCCGTGATATAAAAAAACATGCCGATGTTTACGAATTTAATAAAGTTTTTTCCGCGTTATACCGGTTTTGCGACCAAGATTTGTCGGCATTTTATTTCGACGTTCGGAAAGATTCGCTTTATTGCGATTCATTGGATTCCGAACAGCGTAAACAAACCATGTTCGTTATCGATAAAATTTTTGATTCTTTATGCAAATGGTTCGCGCCGATATTATGTTTCACGGCGGAGGAAGCCTGGCGCGCCCACCCGCGTAACAAAGACAACCCCGATGCAACAATCCACATGGAGGAATTCCCCGAATTGCCCGACGAATGGTTGGATGGCAATTTGGACGAACAGGTGGAGGATATGATGGAGATAAGAAAAAATGTCCTGCAGGTTTTGGAAATTGCCCGCAAGGATAAAAAAATTGGTTCGGGGTTGGCGGCGGCGGTAACCCTGACCCTGCCACCGAAAATTTATGAATCGGCCACGGCGTTCGACCTGGCCGATATTTTTATCGTGTCGGATGTTAAGGTGCAATCGGGCGATGAATTAAAAATCGAATGGCAAGCCGCCAGTGGTGAAAAATGCGAACGCTGTTGGAAAATCATGCCCGAAGTTACCCAAAACCCCGAAAAATTATGCAAACGCTGTCATGGCGTTGTGGCGGCGATGTAAGGGTAAGCAAAAAAACTGCCCGCGATATGGCGCGCGAAAAACCCAACCGCTCAAGCGTTTTTTTTATTGCCAAAGATTTTTGCCTTTAGCTGATTGATAATTTTTACATCGTCCAAGCGGTGGCGCAAAAAATTTTCGGTTTCGGTTAAATTTTCGCTAGCGTCGTGCAAATAAACCGGCAGGGTGGCGGCAATAATGCCCGATAATAAAATGCGCTTGGTGTAATGGTTAAAATCATTGGCGTCGTCGCCGGCGGCACGCCATAATTTATCGGCGGTCGCCCAGGTTAATTCCCCCGCGCTGATAACATGGGCCGGGTCGGTCAATGCGGCGGCGGCGCGGCGCAATGCGGCGCGGTGCGGTTCAAAATGGCGATAACGAAACATCAATCCGGTGAATATCGTGGCGGTTATTTTTTCCGGTTTGTTATCCTGCAACCATTCCACCATTACGCTGTCGCCATAACCCGACGCCCAAATCAATAACGATTTTGGCACATCGGGGAATAATACATGCGCCAAATTTTCGTCGCACGCCAAATCGCTAATCGCGTGGGCCAGGGCGTCCGCCCCCCAGCCGTCATTGCCGGCATGGTGCAACACCCGTTCGATAATTTTATCGGCTAGCTCGGCATGGTTGGCCGACATGTGGGGTGGGTGGTGCGAACGACGTTGCATGGCAAGAATATAGCATTTTATTTTGCGGTTTGCTATGACAAGTCATGCCCAACAGCGATTCGATTATCCTTATTCCGGCGCGGCTAAATGCAACGCGCCTGCCGAACAAGCCATTGTTAAAAATTCATGGCCGCGCCATGGTTATGCATTGTTACGACCGCGCGGTTCAGGCCAACATCGGCCGTGTCGTGGTTTGCGCCGGCGACCAAGAAATTTTTGACGAGGTGAAAAGAAACGGCGGCGAGGCGATATTAACCCCGGCCGATTTGCCATCGGGCGCCGACCGCATTCATTATGGGTTAGAAAAACTGACCGATAATAAAAAATACAAACGCATTATTAATTTGCAGGGCGATTTGCCCAACATCAACCCGTTGATGCTCCGAAAAATTGGCGAGGCCCTAAGCGATAAGAACCTCGACATCGTAACGCCGGTGTTTTTGCAAAAAGACAAAAAAGAAAAAAACAACCCGAACGTGGTCAAGGCGATTTGTCATATTGCGGCGGGCAAGAAAATCGCGCCGGTGCTTTATTTCACCCGCGCGCCGGCACCATTTGGCGATGATGTTTTTTTTCACCATATCGGGGTTTATGGTTTCCAGCGGGCGGTGTTGGAAAAATTTGTTACATTGAAACCATCGCCGCTGGAAAAAATTGAAAAGTTGGAACAATTGCGCGCGCTGGAAAATGGCATCAAGATATTTGCCCTGGCGGTGAAGGAAAAACCGCAATCGGTTGACACGCCGCAGGATTTGGCGCAGGCGCAAAAAATAATGGCGAGTGAATAATCCGCGAGGCAGTGCGACGACAAAGCCCTAGGGCTTTCCCCCTATGATTTACCCCATTGCTTTATTTTTTTAACATTAACGAATGGCGCGAATAATAATTTCGGCAGGGGCATGTCATGCAACCCGGGCAGGCCGTGCTTCATTTTTTTTGACGCCATGCCGTGGGCGCGGCTTGCGAATAATTTATCCCAAATGGTTAATATATTGGCGTAATGCGAATCGGTGTTGCGGCGGTCGGGTTCGTGGTGCAAAAAATGATAGGTCGGGGTGACGATAAAAATTTTTAACATATCATCCAATTTTTTTGGCAGGTTAAGGTTGCTGTGTTGAAACAACGACAGGCACAACAACAAAATCTCCGCCACCAAAACTGACGACAGCGGCATGCCGAGCAAAATAATCAACGGCGCGCGCCAAAAACATGATAGCAAAACCTCTCCCCAATGGAAACGCACCGCGGTGGTGGTGTCTAAATTTTCATCCAAATGGTGCACGCGGTGAAACCGCCATAACCATGGCACCAGGTGATTCAACCGATGCCACCAATAGATATAACAATCGTATATCACGCAATCGGCCAGCAATGCCCACCATTGATTTGGAAAAATCGAAAGTCGAAACATCACCACCGACGGCGGTGTTAAATAGGTCAGGCTGGCGGTAAAGCCGATGATAAAAACGCTCGACAGGAGGCTATTGATGCCCCACAGCCCCAGGTTAGCCAGCCAATGGCGCGATGGCTGTTTGATGGTGCGATAGGGAAATAAACGCTCCAACAATGACAAGGTCAAAAACAGGCCGATAATAATCGCAATTTTCAGGTGAATCAACATGACGATTTTTTTGTGGGTTTTTATATAATCATCCTAAAGAGATTCCGCACGCCTGCCAAGCGATATTACGCGTGATATTATCGGCAAAATCATCGGCGGGTCAAACCGCCGCGCGCCGTTGCTTATTGAACGTCTTTTTTCTGACGTTTTTTAGGGTTTTTTTTGGGTAAGGTTTCGGCATAGGCCGCCTCGATAAACCCACCACCACTATTTTTTATCACGGCCTGCTGGGAAATGGCGCGATTGCTCGCTTGCTTGTTGGTTTTCTTTTTGCTTTTTTTTATCTTAGTTTTTTTGGTGCTGGCAACCTTGGCGACATTTTTGGTTTGCTTATTGAGCGACGAATTATTGGCCGCACTCAATGCGCTAGCGTTATTACTATTGGGCTTGCCCGCCGCCAAAAGATTAGCATGAAGCTCGAGGCGTTTTTTCGCCGCCGCCGCCATCCGCTCCTGCCGCAAACGCGCCGCCTTTTCTTGCGCGGTTTCGGCGGGTTTGATGTATTTTATATAGGCTTGTTTGAGCGATTCCTGCGGCGTGCGATTGGCCTGCTTCAATTGGTCGAGGTTAAAACTTCTGCTGTAGGATGCGGCGTAGGGAATGTAACGGTCAAGCAGGAAGGTCATGGCGCTATCGCGCTCGCGGGCTGTCGACCCGCCCAGCACCACCGCGACGACGCGTTTGCCGTTACGCTCGGCGGAGGTTAAAAGATTGTAACCACTGCGGTTGATGAAACCGGTTTTAAAACCATCGGCGCCCGAGAATTGCTCCAACACGCGATTATGGGTCAGGATGGTGCGGTTTTTGAATCGGAAGCTATCGATAGAAAAATAATGATAATATTCGGGGTAGTTAGCCAAAATATAAAGCCCGAGGGTTGCCATGTCCTGGGCCGTGGTTACCTGGCCCGGGCTGGGCAGGCCAGATGCATTGTTGAAATGGGTTTTGGTCATGCCAACTTCCTTTGCCTTGGCATTCATCAACCTGGCAAAATTGCTTTCACTGCCGGCAATATTTTCCCCCACCGCCACGGCGGCGTCGTTGGCCGATAAGACGACAATCGAGCGAATCGCCAAATCGACCGATATCTGGTCGCCGGCGCGCACGCCAAGCCGTGTTTTCGGCCGTTTGGCGGCGGTGGCACTTACGTTTAAAAGCGTGCTGGTTGTCCAACGTCCGCTTTTTAATTGGTCAAACAGCAAAAGCAAGGTCATCGTCTTGGTAAGGGACGCCGGGTAGGCCAATTCATCGCCGCCGTTATCATACAATATCTTATTGGTTTCCGCGTCGACCACAATGCTCGAGCTAGTGCGATAGATGCTCCCCGCCGAAGCCTGAAAGGTCGTAAGGCCTATTAATAACGATAAACCAATTGCTGTCGCGTATCCAATTGTCTTGCGGCTAATTTTTTTTAACCTGGTTTCGCGCCGGTTAATGGGTAAGAAGCGGAGGATAGCAGGCAACATAGGATAACCAAGGATGATATTATGATGATGATTTTTTTTTATAAATTATTACTGCTGGCAAACTATATAAAATAGGTCTAACACAATACGACTTACGGCGCAATGACCGCTTCACAATATAAGACATGATAATTTGTTTATGCAAAAACCATGCAAGTATTGAGGAAAATTCGACCGCGACGCGACGCGCAAAGCCAATCGACAGGCCGACCCCTTTATGCGCTATTGATTTTTAATTGACAACATTATATAGAATTGACGGATGATCGATAAAGATAACTTTTACCGCTATTACGATTCCGCAAGGTTCCGAAAAATTCTTTGGTTGGGGTCGGCCACGCTTGCCGGGATGCTGGTGTTTATGCTGGTCTGGGGGTTATATGCCTGGGTCTTTATTGGCCGCATTCCCGGCGTGAAAAAATTGGGCGATTTTGAATTGCAAGCCGACAGCCGCCTGCATAGCAACGATGGTTCGATTATCAAGGACGTAAACGACGGCAGTCGTATCGTTGTGCCCATCGATTATATTCCCAAATTGGTGCAGGATGCCTTCATCTCGGCCGAGGACCAACGTTTCTATGAACATGGCGGCATCGATTTTATTGGTATTGGTCGCGCCGTGGTGCGGTTGGTTCCTTCTTTGCTTTCGGGGCGTCGCCCCGAGGGCGCATCGACCATCACCCAACAGGTGGCGCGTAATATCGTGCTGAATTCAAGCGATCTTTCGGTTTTTAGAAAATTTAACGAAATTGTGGTCGCGCTGAAGCTGGAGCGTTCGCTCGATAAAAAGAAAATTTTAGAATTGTATCTTAACCAGATATTCTTGGGCAACCGGTCATATGGTGTGTCGGTGGCGGCGCAAAATTATTTTCACAAAAATTTAGACCAATTGAGCACCGACCAAATCGCTTTCCTCGCCGCCCTGCCCAAGGGGCCCAATAATTACAACCCGACCAAATTTTACGACGCGGCCATCACGCGGCGCAATTGGGTTATCGACCGCATGTATCAAATGGGGTTTATCGGCAAGAACGAACGCGAACAAGCTTCGGCCAAGTCGTTGGAGGCCTTTGTCAGCAATGAGGCATCGGTCAACAGCGATTACTTCGTTGATAACCTCCGCCAAGAATTGCAACAAAAATTTCCCAAAATCCGCATGGTGGGCGGTGGTTATTCCATCCGCACGACGCTGGATAATCGCGTGCAATTGTATTTGGTGCAGGCGTTGCATAAATCATTACGCGATTACGACCGACGCCACGGCTTTCGCGGCCCGTTAAAGCTGTCGCCTGGCATCAGCTGGCAATCATTGTCGGATATACCGGCCGATGGCCGATTGGCCGATTGGTTGCGCGCCGTGGTGGTTAACGATAACGGCGGGTCATTTAGCATCGCGCTTGAAAATGGCGAGCGCGGTCGGTTGACCTACGCCAACGCCGCCATGGGGCGCGAGTATTATGAGGATAAGGTCGATAAATCCTTAAGCAATAAAGAAATTGCCGAGGTGGTGCAAAGCCTGCCGATTGGTTCGGTGATATTGGTGTCGCCGCTTAAGGATAATGATTTCTTGTTGGAGCAAATTCCGGCCATCGAGGGCGCGGCCATCGCGGTCGACCCCAAAACCGGCCGCGTGCTGGGCGAGGTTGGCGGCTGGTCATATGACCGGAGCAAATTCAACCGCGTCAGCCAGGCCAATCGCCAACCCGGGTCGTCGATAAAACCATTTGTCTATTTGGCGGCCTTGGAAAATGGGGTTAGCCCCTTTGCCACCGTCGCCAATTCGGAGGTTATGGTGGAAACCCCGAGCGAAACCTGGATACCCGATAATTTTGATAATGATGAGGCGGGTGGCGATTCCGAGGAGTCGCTCCGCTACGGCTTAGAACATTCGCTCAACCGCATGACAGTGCGGGTGGCGCAGGCCATCGGCTTTAACAAGGTCGGGGGGTTGTTCCAGCGACTGGGTATTTATGACAAACAACTAAATTACCCGTCGATGGTGCTGGGCGGCGCCGACACCCAGCTGGAACGGCTGGTGCGCGCCTACGCTATTTTGGCCAATTATGGCAAGTCGGTCGACCTTGTCCGCTTTGACCGCGTGCAGGATAGATATGGCAAAACCCTGGCGCGTAGCGACAATCGGCTTTGCAATGGTTGCCAGGTCGATAATTACAATGGTCAATCACCACCGACTATACCCGACGACCGGAAGAGCCTTATCAACCCACAGCTCGCCTATATCATTATCGATATGATGCAGGGGGTGGTTTATCGTGGCACCGGTGCGCAATTGGCCGAGCTCGGGCTTAATATCGCGGGGAAAACCGGCACCACCAGCAATAACCAAGATTCGCTGTTCGTTGGCCTGTTGCCCGACATTGTGGTCGGTGTTTGGACTGGTTTTGACAAACCAACCACTTTGGGGCGCAATCCGGTAACCGGCGCGGAGGAAGCCGGTTCGACCCTCGCCCTGCCGGTGGTTAAAAATTTCATGCAAAATTATAAGACGATGCGCAAGCCGCAAAATTTCTACACGCCGACCGGCATCGTCAAGGTGCGGATGAAGTGGGACGATTGGCAACCTGGCTACACCGGTAAGACCGTGTTGCAACCCGCCACCAAAGACATGGTTAATAAGGCAAGCCAAGAATATTTCAACAGCGGTTACACCATCGAAAGCGGCGATGACAATTGATATCGATAATGATAGAGATGATGGACAATAAAGATGGTTGTTAATAGGGGTGAGGTAGGCGTAAATGGTTTTTCACGTTTGAGAAGATACGCAATTAATTATTAGAAAAATTTATCAGCGCGGCGGCCGACGCCGATAAAAAAAAAGCGAGGCGAACATCGTAGCGAAGCAATATGAAAAATAATCCCTTGTTTTTGTCATTTCCGGTGGTCGAGGGCAACCTGCGGCTTTTTTACAATGTGTTTTATGATTTAAAAGCCATGACCAGCGACGTCGACGCGGGGGAGCCGGTCGACGAGTTGGTGCTGTTGTTGTTTTTTCCAAAAACCGTCAAACAATTATGCCACGAATTGAATATATCACGCCAGGCGACCCACCAGCGGTTAAAAAAAATAAATTCACTGGGATGGCTTGAAATAAAAAACAGCACGACCGATGGCCGGCAACAGGCCTATTGCCTTAATGACAAGGGGCGTGCCGTGGCCGAACGGGTAATGGCGCGGGCGGTAAAAAAATTAACCGCCGCCTATCAACAGGCCGGGGGCGAGGCGGTGGCGGGGTTTGTTAAGGTTATAGAATCGCTTTACAATCAGGCCAATAAAAAAAACCATGGATAAAAATATCAGCAATGATTTGGGTTACCGGCCGTTGGTGTTGGTGGTGGACGACGACGACGAATTATGCGACCTGCTTAAAAAATTTTTAAACCAACATGGCTTCGTTGCCTACACCGCCCGGTCGGCCAACCAAGCCAAAACCACCTTGCAAAAACATAATTTTGCCGCGGTGGTGCTCGATGTCCAGATGACCGGCCAAGATGGCTTGTCATTGTTGAAAGAATGGCGCGCTAACAACAATGATATTCCGATTATGATGCTGACCGCCATGGGTAAGGAAGCCGAAAGCCGCGTGCTGGGGTTATCATCGGGCGCAGATGATTACCTCGCCAAACCATTCGAGCCGGCCGAATTGGTCTTGCGGCTGAGCAATATTATTCGGCGCAAAAAACCCACCGAGGCTACCTTGCCAAGCCTGGTAAAATTTGGCCGTGGGCAATTTGACCGCAGTCAAAAAAAGCTGGAGGTCGACGGCGCGCGGGTTTATTTAACCTCGGCCGAGGAAAGACTTTTTTGTTATTTGCTCGACCGCAATGGCCGCGCGGTCAGCCGCGAAGAATTAAACCAAGCGCAAATTATTTTGGGCGGCGAGCGAAGCATCGACGTGCATATCGCCCGCATCCGGCAAAAAATTGGCGACCGCAACGACCGCCCCGAATACTTGGTAACCATTCGGCATAAGGGATATGAGATGAGGGTCGACCATGAATAAAATAAAAAACATTCTCAAAAATATTTTTGTTATTATCTTGCCGCAACGTATCTGGACGCGGTCGCTGTTGATATTGTTGGTGACGATGTTCTCGGTCGAGATTATTGCGCTCTACGTTTTTCACGACCGGCATTGGCGATTCGTTAATTACAAATTGAACGACAGCCTGGCGAGCGAGGTTACATATTTATACCGCGCGCTTGAAAATGACAGCAACTACCTGAAACGTTACAATCAAAAACGTAACAATGTTTTTGATATAAAAATTACACTTGGCAAAGAAGACAAGTTTAAAAAATTATCAAAAATACCCAAGAGCAAACAACGCATCCGGTTGGAACGCTCGCTTAACAATTACCTGCAACGACCATTTCGCTTGGCCTATTATGGCAATAACGATGTCGCGATTGGCGTGCCGTCTGAATTCCATGAGGAGGGATATTATTTTTTTGTTGTGCCAAAGGGCAGGGTGTTCGACAACAGCATCGCCCTGTTTTTATATTGGCTGGTGGTCAGCGGCGTGGCCTTGAGCTTTTTGGCCGGTTATTTTTTGTATCGCCAGGTGCGACCGATGGTTAAGCTGTCGGCGATGGCCGATAATTTTGGCAAGGGGCGTTATTGGCGACAGGCCAGCGGCCAAATCGCCGTGCGCGAAATTCCGGTCAGCGGCGCGCGCGAAATTCGCATGGTGGCGCGGTCATTTAATCAAATGATGAAACGCATATCCTATCAAATAAAACAACGCACCATCATGCTGGCCGGCGTGTCGCACGACCTGCGCACGCCGATAACCAAATTGCGGCTTAACCTGGCATTTTTGGAGGAGGATAAAAATAAAAAAAATAGCGAGGTGATTAACAAGATGAGGGAAAACCTCGCCGATATGGAAAAAATGATTTCGCTCTATTTGCAATTTGCCAAGAACGAGGATGACGAGCCCCTGACGACGGTTAAGGTGGTGCAATTTATTAATGATATCGTGAATGAATGGCAAGGTGAAATAAAAAGAAATAAAAAATCCATCAGCGCGGCATTTAACCTGACCGATGATGCGACGTTATTAATCCGGTCGCAGGCAATGAGGCGTTGCCTGAATAACATTATCGCCAATGGATTAAAGAACGCAAGCGAGGTTAAGCTGAATGTAACAACAAAGGATGATAAAAAAACCCGTGAACATTTTATCATTATCGACATTGCCGATAATGGCAAGGGTGTGCCGGTGGAAGATAGGGAGAAAATTTTTGAAGCCTTTTACCAAGTAAGGAATAACGGCCAGGCGATGCCGCAAAAGAAAAAATCGACGACGGCAAGGGGCGCGCATGACACCGACCAAGGTTTTGGTTTGGGGTTGGCGATTGCCCGCGATATTGTGCTCGGCCATGGCGGCAATATTTCGGTGGGCGACGCGCCGGGCGGCGGCGCGCTTTTTACCATCTCCTTACCCGTTTGATGTAATATTTTTTAAAGCTGTTTTTTTAATAACTGGTAGCAGGCCAACAACGACATGGCGGCACCGCCCACCGGGTTGCCGACACTGCCCGATAAATTCCACGCCATGGTGTCGATGTGAATCCAGCGTGCTTTTTCAGCAACAAATTTTTGTAAAAACAATGCGGCGGTGATGGCGCCGGCATAATGGTCATCGCCGGTTGATGAAACATCGGCATGGTGGCTCGACAACAATGATTGATAGGGTTTATGGAGTGGCAATGGCCACATGTAATCGTTCCAGGCCGCGCCGCTTGCCATGATGTGATTGCTGGTGTTGTTGTCGTTGCAAAAAAACGCCGAAATGCCGGTGCCAACCGCGACCCGCGCCGCGCCGGTCAGGGTGGAAAAATCTATCATCATATCGGGTTGTTGCTCGGCGCCGTAACTTAAAGCATCAGCCAACAACAATCGCCCCTCAGCGTCGGTATCGCCAACCTCTATCCTTACGCCATTGCGCGCGGTTAGAATATCAGACGGCCGATAGCTGTTGCCATCGGGCATGTTTTCGGCCAAGGGCAACAACAGGTGCAAACGATAGGGCAGGTTGTTGCTGATGATAAGGGCGGCCAGCCCAAGGGCGATGGCGGCACCCGCCATGTCTTTTTTCATCAGCCACATGCCGCTGGCCGATTTTAAATTTAAACCGCCGCTGTCGAAACAAACACCCTTGCCCACCAGGCAAAGTTTTTTGTGGCTGGGGTCGCCCCATTGTAGTTCAAGCAGGCGCGGCGCGCGGTTTTCGCCGTCGGCCGACGATTGCATTGCCCCTTGCCCGACGGTCGCAATCAACGGGAAATTGCGCCTTAATTCTTCACCGATAATCGTGGTGGTGGTTGGTTTGCTGGCGGTGCTGATGCTATCGATAATGTTTTTAAAAAAACCGGCAAACTCACTTGGCCCCAGGTGATTGGGCGGCAGGTTTATCAGCTGGCGGCAGAAATGATTGGCAACCACCAGGCTGATAATTTCTTGCCATTCGTTTTTTTCTAATTTTTCTAAAGCAAAACTTTCCTGGTCGATATAAAAAATGGTGCTGGCCGGTTTGCGATTTTTTTTAAAATCAATGAATTCATAAAGCCCGAACCCAAGGCCATAGATGCAATTTTTGCATGATTGCGGGTGCGCTGGTGCTTCAAAAAACATCAACCGCACGGCGGAGGGTTTTGTGGTTGCGCCATCATTCGGCCATTCCGACAACAAGGACGCAAATAATTGCGCGATGGGAAAAAAAGATAGCGGGGCATAGGGCATGGTATGGGGCATGGCATCCGCGCTGGTGGCCTTGTCCGATTTATCAGCAAACAAATAAACAAAATTATTTTTTTGGTGGTCGTCGCTATTGCCTAAAATATAAATTTTTTCGCTGTTGTTGGGGAAGCCTTGCTGGCGAAGCAATTGTTGTTGTGCCGCCGGCAGACCGGCCAGAAACCCCGCGCTTTGTTTTTTTTCGACCAGGACGCAGGTTACGATTTCATCAACACCTATTTTTTTCGCCGCGTCATGGCTCATAGCCTGGCTTATGGGCCAGGGTTGCAACAATTGCGAAACATTTGGCAGGTGGGGCAGGGCCGGCGATTCCATCATGGTTGTTATGTTTTCAATACCGACATGGTTATTATTTGACAGCGATTGATGATAATGCCCATAATGCCACAATCTCCCGGCGTTATGGTTCGCCCGCTTAATTCTCTATGTTGTGGTTATCAGTATTTCGCTCGCGCCGCTTAACCCAGCAATAGATTTAGTTGTTGGGGAAAAGGTTTGGCGTCGGTTCGGGCAATGGCGGCAATTGATAATTATCTTGCAACTGGTCTTGCGATTTGTAGGTCGCGTTTTTTGTTCCTTGGTTCAATAGGTTATCTTGCTTGCTTTGCGGTTGGAGAGGCAAATCGGGCAGGCTCGGCAGGTTGTTCAAATCATCAAGGCCGTTATTATCCGGTTGCGTTGCATCCGGCGTGGCCGATGGAGAGGGCAGTGCATTGCTTGGCGCGGCGGGCTGTGGTTTTGCCTTTTTTACTGGTTTTGGCTTGGGGGTCGGCGCAACCACCGGTGGGCGGCTGATTGCTTTATCCAATTTTTGCGAAATGGCGTCCAGCGATTCCTGGGTTTTGGTGTTGCTGTCGTTTAACGCGCCCAACCCTTTGCCCATTTCATCCATTTTGACGGCAAAACCATCCAACAAGGCCTTGTTCTGATTGGCAATACCATCGACAAACGATTGCAACACCGATTTCATGCTGTCAGCGGTGATAGTTTGGCTACGCAGGCCAGAAAACATATTAAACATCATAATCAGCAAAACCACCATGATAATGCTGAGCAGGGTTTGCACCGCGAAAAATAATTTCATCATCGGCGACATTGGTGGTGGCGCGTAATAATCATCTTGGTAATAACCATCATCACCACCGCCGACCATGCCACCGCCGCCATCTTGGCGTGGCGCTGGGGGCGGCATCGCCGGCCCGGCAGTGGGGGTTGGCGCGCCAAGGTTCACCACGCCGCCCGATACGGGGCCGGGCGTTGCGCGCGCTGGCGATTGGTTGATGGTTTGCATCTCGCGCATCAGGGCTTGAAAATCTTTACCCGCGGCGGGTGACGGGCTGGCACCACTCAATGTTGGTGTTGGTGCGGACGGCATTGTCGGTGCGGGTGTCATCATTGTCGGCGCCATTGCGGGGCGTGCGCCGGTATTCATTGAACCGGACGTTGCATTGCTCATCGGATTCCCCATCGGATTGCTCATCGATTGTGGTTGGGCAATTGGATTGGTTGCCGGCATGTTATTGGCGGGAAGCCCATTTGGCAGGTTTGGCCGTGGCGCGACTGGCATGACACTACCCATCATGGGGCCACTTGCGGGCATTGGGACATTCGTTGGGGTATTCATCGGCGGATTCATTGGCGCGGGTTTAATCGGTATGGCAGGCGTCGGGGTTGCACCAGTGGTAACTGGGACAATGGTAACGGGGGATTTGTTATCCTTATTGGGGTTGCTGGGTGTATCAGCCATGAATGTTATTATTTCTCTCGCTACAAACTAAAATTTATTTCGGTAAAATTATCTTATATAAATAAAAGGGCTAAAACCAAAAAATTAACGGCTATCGATGACAACATTCCCTCCTAAAAGCAAAAAAAATCTTGCAAATAGCTCCTCTTTCTTTTGGTGTATCCTCGGCTATCCTTATATCAATAGATATCGGGTTATGTCAATAGCAAATATACAATTCTTCTTTAATTGCGTAACACTGCGGTTTTGATTACTTTTACTATAAATTTTATCGTGATGTTTTATGGGCGTCGCCAGGCCATGATACCCTCATTAAAACCCGTTATTATAACCGCGCTGTCATAAAACATCATAAAAAGTGATAAAAAATGCCATCGTCGCAATTATGTGCTTGACAAGCGTGGGCAGAATGGCTAGTTCAACATCCATACGAAAAAGACAGGGAATAGGCCGTAAGATCAACCCTTGTAAGTTTTCGCGATTGTATTTTTTTACAATGGTGATTGTTTGCAATGGCATTATTTAGTTTTCATCGCGCTGTTACAGCGCAAAAACATGATAATGATAATATCTTAAACGATATTCTTTGAACGATAGCGATTTTAAACGATCGCTGTGGTTAATTCTTTGGGTTCTTGAAGATGTTGTTGCAATGTTATGCAAATAACGGGCGACAATAATCGGCATGGACACCAAAATAGGCTGGTCGGACACGATGAATGCATCTATGGTGCATTTACATCGGCGTGACCTTGCGGTTTTCTCTGATTTTTTTGTTTTTCAATTTTTTTTATAAAAATTGGTTTGGTGTAATTTGCCTTGGTTCTTACCTTGGTATTTTTCGCCTCGCTGACTTTTAAAAAAAATTGAAAGCAAGCAACGAAAGAAAAATAAAAATATAATATATATAAAAAAGATAGAGAGATTTTGTCATGCCAACGATTAACCAATTGATACGCAAACCGCGCAAAATGCCGCGCGGTCGTAATAAAACGCCGGCCCTGATGCAATGCCCGCAACGGCGCGGCGTTTGCACCCGCGTTTACACCACCACGCCGAAAAAGCCGAACTCGGCGTTGCGTAAGGTCTGCCGCGTGCGCTTGGTCAATGGTTACGAGGTTATTAGTTACATCCCAGGCGAGGGCCACAATTTGCAAGAACACTCGGTGGTGCTTATTCGTGGCGGCCGGGTGAAGGATTTGCCTGGTGTGCGTTATCACACCATTCGCGGCGCGCTTGATACCCAAGGGGTGCAAAAACGCCGTCAACGCCGTTCCAAATACGGGGCAAAGAAACCCAAATAATTTTTTTAGGAGAAAAACATGTCACGTCGCCGTCAAGCCGATAAAAGAAAGATTCTGCCCGATGCCAAGTTTGGCAATTTGGAGGTTTCAAAATTTATCAATATTTTGATGTTACAAGGGAAAAAATCGGTCGCCGAGCGTATTGTTTATGGCGCCTTTGCCCAGGTTGAAAAAAAATCCAGCCGCCCGGCGATTGAGGTTTTTTATGAAGCCCTAGACAATGTTAAACCAAATTTGGAAGTGCGTTCGCGCCGCGTTGGCGGTGCAACCTATCAAATTCCGGTGGAGGTTCGCCCTGAACGTTCTTTGGCCTTGGCCTTCCGTTGGTTGATTGAGGCGTCGCGCGCCCGTGGCGAACATACCATGATGGATCGCTTGTCCGGTGAAATTATTGACGCCCTTAACAACCGTGGTGCATCGGTAAAAAAACGTGAAGAAACCCATAAAATGGCCGAGGCCAACCGCGCCTTCGCCCACTATCGTTGGTAAAAAATTTATTTAATAAACAAACATAAAAAAGAAAACATCATGGCCAGACAATACCCCATCGACAAATACCGCAACATCGGTATCATGGCGCATATCGACGCTGGCAAAACCACGACGACCGAGCGGATTCTTTACTACACCGGAAAATCATACAAAATCGGTGAGGTGCATGAGGGTGCCGCTACGATGGATTGGATGGAGCAAGAACAAGAACGCGGTATCACCATCACCTCGGCCGCGACCACCTGCTTTTGGAAAGACCATCGGATTAATATCATCGACACCCCCGGGCACGTCGATTTCACTATCGAGGTCGAGCGTTCGCTTCGCGTGCTTGACGGCGCGGTGGCGGTGTTTGACGCGGTTGCCGGCGTTGAGCCGCAATCGGAAACCGTGTGGCGCCAGGCCGATAAATACCACGTGCCGCGCATGTGCTTCGTGAATAAAATGGATAGAACCGGTGCCGATTTTTATCGTTGCATCGATATGATGAAGGACCGCTTGGGCGCGCGGCCGATTATTTTGAACCTGCCCGTCGGGTCGGAGGCCGCCTATGACGGCGTTATCGACCTTATCCAAATGAAACATATCAAATGGAAAAGCGAAGATTTGGGCGCGGAATATAGCGCTAATGAAATCCCCGCCGAGCTAGCGGATAAGGCAAAAGAATATCGCCACCAATTGCTCGAAATGGCGGTCGAAATGGACGACGCGGCCATGACCAATTATTTGGACGGCAAAGAACCAGATGAAAAAACCTTGATTGCCTGTATCCGCAAGGGCACGATTAGCGGTAAATTTGTGCCGGTGGTTAATGGTTCGGCCTTTAAGAACAAGGGTGTGCAACCCTTGCTCGACGCCGTGGTGAATTTTTTGCCATCGCCGCTTGATATTGGCGCGGTTGCCGGCACCGACGAAAATGGCGAAAACCCCGATAAGCGCGAACCGAAAGACGACGCGCCATTGTCGATGCTCGCCTTCAAAATTATGAACGACCCATTTGTCGGGTCGTTGACATTCTGCCGGATTTATTCGGGCACCTTGAACACCGGCACCGGCGTGTTGAACTCAACCCGTGGCGACCGCGAACGTGTCGGGCGGATGTTGTTGATGCATGCCAACAACCGCGAAGATATTAAGGAAGCCTACGCCGGTGATATTATCGCCCTGGCCGGCCTGAAAAACACCCGCACGGGTGATACGCTTTGTATTGAAGAAAAATCCATCGTCCTTGAACGGATGATTTTCCCCGACCCGGTGATTGATTTGGCGGTCGAGCCAAAATCGAAAGCCGACCAAGAAAAAATGGGCGTCGCCCTCAGCCGCTTGGCGCAGGAAGACCCGTCGCTCCGCGTGAAGAGCGACCAAGAAAGCGGCCAAACCATTTTGTCAGGTATGGGCGAATTGCACTTAGAAATTATTGTCGACCGCATGAAGCGCGAATTCAAGGTCGAGGCCAATGTCGGCGCGCCGCAGGTGGCCTACCGCGAGACCATCAGCAAGCCGTGCAAAATTGATTACACCCACAAAAAACAATCGGGTGGCTCGGGTCAATTTGCCCGCGTTATTATGGAATTCAAACCGGGCGAACGTGGCTCGGGCTTCATCTTTGAAAGCAAAATCGTCGGCGGTTCGGTGCCGAAAGAATATATCCCGGGCGTGGAAAAGGGTTTAAACTCGGCCGTGACATCGGGTGCCTTGGCCGGCTTCCCGGTGGTGGATTTGCAAATTGATTTGATTGATGGCGGCTATCACGATGTTGACTCATCTGCGCTGGCGTTTGAAATTGCCGCCCGTGCCGCCTTCCGCGAGGGGATGGCAAAGGGTGGGGCGAAACTGCTCGAGCCAATCATGAAGGTTGAAGTCGTCACCCCCGAAGAATATATGGGCGATATCATCGGCGATTTAAATTCACGCCGTGGCCAAATCAACGAAATGGATAGCCGTGGCAACGCACGGGTGGTCAACGCCCTGGTGCCCTTGGCATCGATGTTTGGTTATGTTAACAATCTGCGGTCAATGAGCCAAGGCCGCGCGCAATACACCATGCAATTTAATCATTACGAACCGGCGCCGCAACATGTGGCCGACGAAGTGATGGAAAAACACAAACGATAAACATAAAAAGAAAAAGGATTAAAAGAAAACCATGGAAGCACAAAGTATCCGCATTCGTTTGAAGGCCTATGACCATCGCGTTTTGGACGAATCGACCAGTCAAATCGTCAACACCGCGAAGAGCACCGGCGCGCTGGTGCGCGGCCCGATACCCTTGCCGACCAAAATCGAACGCTACACCGTGCTTCGCTCGCCGCACGTCGATAAAAAAAGCCGTGAACAATTTGAAATTCGCACCCACAAACGCGTGCTTGATATCACCAACCATAACCCGCAAACTATCGACGCCCTGATGAACCTTGAACTGGCGGCCGGTGTTGATGTCGAAATTAAATTGTAAAAATATATAACGAAAAGATAGAGAGAGAAAACCATGTATAATAAAATGAGCCGCGAATTTAAAAACCAACGCACCGGCATGATTGCCAAGAAGTTGGGCACGACGCAAGTCTTCCAAGACGGCGTCATGCGCGCCGCGGTGGTGCTGGATGTTAAGGGTTGCCTGGTCACCAACACCCGCACGGTCGAAAAAAATGGCTATGCGGCGGTGCAACTTGGCCTGGTGGATAAAAAAGAAAAACACACCAACAAACCATTGAGTGGCGAATTTAAAAAACTGGGCGTGGTCGCCAAACGACATTTGGTTGAATTCCGCGTCGCGACCGATGCTATCCCCGAAATCGGCAGTGCCATTACCGCCGACCATTTTGCCCCCGGGCAATTTGTCGATGTTATCGGCGTGTCAAAAGGGAAGGGTTTTCAAGGGGTTATGAAACGTTGGAACTTCGGCGGCGGTCGCGCGACCCACGGGAACTCGGTGTCGCATCGCTCGCACGGCTCGACCGGTAACCGCCAAGACCCGGGCCGCGTGTTTAAAGGCAAAAAAATGGCCGGCCATATGGGCGACCGACGCGTTACCGTGCAAAACTTGCAAATTATTTCCGCCGACAAGGAAAAAGGGTTGATTTATATCGCCGGCGCGGTGCCGGGCGCGCCCAATTCGCTGGTGATGATAAAAGATTCGGTTAAGAAACAACGGCCAAAAGACGCGCCATACCCGGGCGCGTTCGAGAAGGTTGCAAAATAAAGGAGCATGACAATGAAACTTTCAGTTATTAATTTTGAAAAGAAAGAGGTGGGGAGCATCACCCTCGCCGATGATATTTTCGGCTTGAAGCCCCGCCCCGATATTTTGGAGCAGATGGTGAATTGGCAATTGGCCAAACGCCGCGCCGGCACGCATAAGGTGAAAAATCGCGCCGAGATTAATCGCACCTCGAAAAAAATGTATGCGCAAAAGGGCACTGGCCAAGCGCGCCATGGTTCGGCCCGCGTGCCGCAATTCCGCGGTGGTGGTCGTGCCTTTGGTCCAGTGGTGCGGTCGCACGCCTTCAAATTGAATAAAAAATTCCGCGCCTTGGCGATGCGCCATGCCCTGTCGGCAAAGGCTATCGGCGAAAACATCATGGTGCTGGACAGCTTAGATATTAAAACCAATAAAACCAGCGACCTGGTTAAACAATTTAAAAAATTGGGGTTGATCAACTGCCTGATTATCGGTGGTGAGCAATTGCCCGAAAACATGAAACAAGCCGCCGGCAATATTAAAAACATCGATGTCTTGCCCTTGGCTGGTATCAATGTTTACGACATCATGCGCCGCCATAAATTGGTGCTGACGCAGGAGGCCGCCGAAAAGGTAGTGCTAAAATTGCAAGGCAAATTGCAAGACGAAACCGCTAAGAAAAATGAAAAGAAAATTACCGCTAAAATCGTGAAGGAGGCGAAAGCATCATGAGTTGGAAATATTACAACAACGAAAAAATAAGCATGGAACGTTGCTACGAAGTCATTCGTCGCCCGTTGGTGACCGAAAAATTCACCCGCATGAGCCAATTTAACCAGGTGGCCTTCGAGGTCAGCAAGGACGCGAGCAAGCCCGAAATCAAACAAGCGGTCGAAACCCTGTTTAAGGTTAAGGTCTTGGCCATCAACACGGTTAATGTCGCCGGCAAATTCAAAAATTTTCGCGGCAAAACCGGCCAACGCAACGGCCTGCGCAAGGCGGTGGTCAAATTGGCCGCCGGTCAAACCATCGATTTGGGTGCAACGATATAAGGAAATAATGGAGAACAGACATGCCTATTAAAACATTTAAACCAACCAGCGCCGGCAGACGCAGTTTGATTCTGATTGACCGCTCCGACCTTTTCAAGGGGCGACCGGTGAAATCATTGACAGCGGGTAAAATGGAACATGGCGGCCGCAACAACAAGGGGCGCATCACCATGCGCTGGCGCGGCGGTGGGCACAAACAACGTTACCGCATGATTGATTTTATGCGTCGGAAAGAGGGCGTGGCGGTGGTTGAACGTATCGAATACGACCCCAACCGCACGGCCTTTATCGCCTTGATTAAATACCAAGACGGCGAATTGGCCTATATCCTCGCGCCACAAAAATTGGCGGTCGGTGATAAGGTCGAGGCCGGCGAAAATGCCGATATCAAGCCAGGCAATGCCCTGCCGTTGAAGAATATCCCGCTGGGCACGCTGATTCATAATGTCGAATTAAAACCGATGAAGGGTGGGCAGATTGCCCGTTCGGCCGGTAGTTTTGTGCAATTGGCGGGGCGCGAAGCAGGCTATGCCCAGATTAAATTGATGAGCGGTGAATTGCGAAAAGTGCGGTCGGATTGTTTGGCAACCATCGGCACCATGAGCAACCCCGATTGGCAAAACGTGAAATTGGGCAAGGCCGGGCGGAGCCGTTGGATGGGTCGCCGTGGTAATGTGCGCGGCGAGGTGATGAACCCGGTCGACCACCCACACGGCGGTCGGACGCGCGGCGGTCGTATTTCGATGACACCATGGGGCAAACCAACCAAGGGCTACAAAACCCGTAAAAATAAAGCGACCGATAAATATATTATCCGCTCGCGCCACGAAAGAACAAGATAGGAAAGGATAAGGATTATGACCAGATCAGTTTGGAAAGGCCCATTTGTTGACGGCTATTTATTAAAGAAAGCCGAGGCGGTGAAGGCCACCGGTCGGCACGATGTTATCAAAATTTGGTCGCGTCGCTCAACCATTTTGCCAGAATTCGTGGGCTTAACCTTTGGCGTGCATAACGGCAGAAAACATATCCCCGTGTCGGTTACCGAAGACATGGTGGGTCACAAATTTGGTGAATTCGCGCCGACCCGCACTTTCATCGCTCACTCGTCAAATAAAACCGCGACAACGTCAGAATAAACAGATAGATAAAAAACATGAGTAAAAAAGCAACCCAACGAAAATTATTGCCGACCGAGGCGATGGCCGTGGCGCGCAACCTGCGCGTTGCACCACGCAAATTGAATTTGCTGGCCGGCATGATAAGGGGTAAGAAGGTCGCTGAGGCCTTACGCGCCTTGACCTTTTCGCAAAAAATGGCGGCCGACCCGGTGAAAAAAACCCTGGCCTCGGCGATTGCCAATGCTGAAAACAACCATAATTTGGATGTTGATAGCTTGGTGGTGAAGGAGGCTTTCGTTGGCCAAGGGCTTATGTTAAAGCGTTTTCACACGCGGGCGCGTGGCCGTGGTGTGCGGATTGAAAAGTTTTTCTCGCACCTGACCGTGGTGGTGGCAAGCCGCACGCCGGAAGAAATCGAACAAGCAAAAGCAAAAAAACAAAGCAAACTAGAAAAGAGTAAGGAGCACAAAGATGGGTCAAAAGGTTAACCCGATAGGATTACGACTTGGTATCAACAAGACGTGGGATTCACGCTGGTTCTCTGACAAGGAATCGGGCCGCGAATATGCACGCCTCCTGCACAAGGATTTGGCGATTCGTAAATTCTTATTGAAGCGATTGAAAGACGCCTCGGTGTCTAACATCTTTATCGAACGCCCAACTGGTAAATTAAATATCACCGTGGTCTGCGCCCGCCCGGGTGTGGTGATTGGTAAAAAAGGTGCCGATATTGAAAAACTGCGCACCGATTTGAAGAATTTCTGCGGTCAAGCGGCCTCGGTCAATTTGCTCGAAGTGCGCAAGCCCGAAATCGATTCGCAAGTGGTTGCCGATGGCATCGCCCAGCAGTTGGAAAAACGCGTTTCCTTCCGCCGCGCCCTGAAACGCGCCATGTCGAGCGCGATGCGTGCTGGCGCCGAGGGGATTAGGATTAATTGCTCCGGCCGTTTGGGCGGAGCGGAAATCGCCCGCATGGAATGGTATCGCGAAGGCAGCGTGCCGCTTCACACCCTGCGCGCCGACATCGATTACGCAACGTCGGAGGCCTTGACGACCTATGGCATCATTGGCGTCAAGGTGTGGATTTGCAAAGGCGAAATTTTGGAACATAACCCATTTGCGGCCGAGAAGAAAATTTTGGCGCAACAGGTGCAAAATCGTTAATTAGAAAAAAAGGATAAACCATCATGATGATACCCAAAAAACCCAAATTTAGGAAAGCCCACAAGGGCCGCATCCACGGCATGGCCAAGGGGGCGAGCAAGCTGGATTTTGGTAGTTACGGTTTGAAAGCGTTGGAGCCAGAACGCGTGACATCGCGCCAATTGGAATCGGCGCGACGCGCGATTGTGCGGCAAATGAAACGCCAAGGTAAAATTTGGATAAGGGTTTTCCCCGACGTGCCGGTTTCAAAAAAACCAGCCGAAGTCCGGATGGGTAAAGGGAAGGGTGCGCCGGAATTTTGGGTGTGCCGCGTGAAACCCGGGCGCATTATATTTGAAATCGATGGCGTCAACGACACCATTGCGCACGAGGCCTTTGCCCTGGGCGCGGCCAAATTACCAATCAAAACCCGCGTTGTAAAACGCTTTAGCGAAAATTATTAATTTTTAGAGGAAACATCATGGCAAAAGAAAAAACAAAAAGAGTGGATTACCGCGATAAAACAGCGGCGGAATTAAAAACCGCCTTGCTGGCCCTGCGCCGCGCGCAATTCAACCTGCGCTTTCGCAAGACCCAGGGCAACTTGGAAAAGCCGTCTGAAATGCGTCTTAACCGCCGCGACATCGCCCGGATTAAAACCTACATGACCATGCAAAATAAAAAAGACACCGCCAGCAAACCAACGAACAATAAAACCGATAAGAAAAAAGGATAATCGATATGCCCAAACGTATGCTCCAAGGGGTGGTGCTTTCCACCAAAATGCAAAAAACCATCGTTATCGCGGTGGAACGGCGTTACCTGCACCCCGTGATGCGCAAGGTTGTGCGTCGCACCAAACATTATATGGCGCATGACGAAAACAACATGGCCAAGGTGGGCAATGTGGTGTGGATACGCGAATGTCGGCCGATTTCAAAACGGAAAACTTGGGAACTGATTTCTGAAACCGAAATGAAAACCGCCAAGGTAAGCGGCTCACAAACCGCTGAAAAGGCAACGCCAAAAACCGGTGCCAAAACAGCCGCCAAAAAGAAATAACAATAAACGATAACCATCAAGGATAAATAACATGATACAGGTCGAAACATTTTTAGAAGTTGCTGATAATTCCGGCGGCCGCTTGTTGCAATGTATTAAGGTGCTCGGCGGGTCGAAACGGCGTTATGCCTCGGTCGGCGATGTGATTGTCGTCTCGATTAAGGAAGCGATTCCCAAAGGCCGCGTGCAAAAGGGCGAGGTTCACCGCGCCGTGATTGTTCGCACCGCCAAGGAAATCAAACGCCCCGACGGCTCGACGATTAAATTTGATACCAACGCCGCGGTGTTGGTCAACAAACAAAACGAACCGATTGGCACGCGGATTTTCGGGCCGGTGGTCCGCGAATTACGCGCCAAACAATTCATGAAAATTATTTCATTAGCACCGGAGGTTTTATAATCATGGCACAAAAAATTAAAAAAGGTGACAGCGTTATCGTGCTCACCGGCAAATATAAAAAGCAAGAGGGCACGGTGCTCGAGGTCTGGCCGAAGGAACAACGGCTGATAGTCGAGGGCATCAATATCGTGAAAAAAACGGTGCGGCCATCGGCTGAAAACCCAAATGGTGGTGTCATCGAAAAAAATGCCTCCATCCATTGGTCGAATGTCGCGGTCAAGGACCCCGACAGCGGCAAACCGACTCGCGTTGGTTTCAAAATCGAAGGCGACAAAAAAATCAGAATAAGCAAATCATCAGGCAAGGCACTATAGAAGGAGAATACCATGGCAGAAAACAACATGACCCACGATTTGTCGGCACAAAAAAAGGCCGATAAGCAAGCCCGCGCCGACCGCGCCAAATTACCAAAACAAAAACCTTTCTATGATAAGGGGCCGGCGCCACGCCTTAAAACCCTTTATGAAAAAGAGGTGCGCGACGCCCTGCAAAAACAATTTGGTTACAAAAACGCAATGATGATTCCAAAATTGGATAAAATCGTGCTTAACATGGGGGTGGGCAAGGCGACCCAAGATAGGAAATATATCATGGGGGCCGAGGAAGACATGAAGGTTATCAGCGGGCAAAAACCAATTGTCACCCGTTCAAAAAAATCCATCGCGACCTACAAATTGCGCGAAAACATGGGCATCGGGGTGAAGGTCACCCTGCGCGGCCTGCGGATGTATGAATTTTTGGATAGGCTTATCATGGTCGCCCTGCCACGGGTGCGCGACTTCCGCGGTTTAAAAACCAAATCGTTCGACGGCCGTGGCAATTACGCCCTGGGGATTAAAGAACAGATTATTTTCCCCGAAATCAATTATGATAAAATCGATAGCATCCGTGGTATGGATATTATCATCTGCACCACCGCCAAAACCGATGAGGAAGCCCGCGCCTTGCTAACCGCGTTCCGCTTGCCCTTCCAACTTTCATAAACTATAAGGAGAAATATCATGTCAAAATTAAGCCTTGTCACCCGTAATCAAAAACGCGAAAAAATGCGCGATAAATATAAAAATCGCCGCGCCAAATGGAAAAAAGTGATTTACGACAAAACAACCAGCCTCGAGGAAAAATTCCAGGCACAGTTGGAATTGCAAAAAATCCCACGCAATGCCTCGCCGGTGCGGGTGCGGTTGCGTTGCGAATTAACCGGTCGCGGCCGTGGCAATTATCGCAAATTTAAAATGGCGCGCCATAAGTTTCGACAATTGGCGTCGTCGGGCAAAATCCCCGGCGTAACAAAAGCAAGTTGGTAGTTCTAAATTGATAAAAAAATAAAAATAAAAAAGAGAAAGGAAAAAGAAAATGACAGCTATAACCGACCCATTGGGCGATATGCTCACCCGCATCAGGAACGGCCTCCATGCAAACCTCGAGCAAGTTGAGGTGCCGGCGTCGAAACTCCGCGCCGATGTGTTGAGCTTGTTGAAAAACGAAGGCTACATCAATGGCTACAAGGAAGAAGAAATTCGCAAGGGGATTAAAATGCTCATCGTTAGCTTGAAATATTTTAACGGCGAGCCATCGATTAAAACATTGCAACGGGTTTCAAAACCTGGGCGACGGGTTTATTCGTCCTTTGACCAAATGAAAATGGTCAGCAATGGCTTGGGGATTGCGGTTATTTCAACCACCAAGGGGTTGATGACCGACCACCAGGCGCGCAAGGGCAACATCGGTGGTGAGGTTCTGTTCACGGTATTCTAAAAACAAATTTTAAATAAAAAAACGAAAGGTAAAACATGTCACGATTAGGAAAAATGCCGTTGGAAATCCCGACAGGGGTGGAGGCGAAGCTCGAGGGCGGCGTCTTTACCGCCAAGGGCAAAATCGGCACCAACACGGTTAAAATTTTACCCGATATTAAGGCGGTCATCGACGGCAATAAAATTGTCGTCAGCCCCTTAAGCGATACCAAGCGCGCCAAAATCTATTGGGGCACGACGCGCCAATTGATGAAAATTGCTATCGAGGGGGCGAGCAAGGGCTTCACCCGCAAATTAGAAATAAATGGCGTTGGCTTTCGCGTTGCGATGCAGGGCAAGAATTTGAAATTGGCATTGGGCTTCAGCCACGATGTTATTTTCCCGATACCTGATAATATCAAGGTCGCCATCGAAGGCGACAAGGGTAATGTCATCGCCATCAGCGGCGCGAATAAGGAGGCCGTCGGCCTGTGCGCCAGTCTTATTCGCAACCTGAAAAAACCCGAGCCCTACAAAGGCAAAGGGATTAAATACGCTGAGGAAACCATCCTCCGCAAAGAAGGCAAAAAGAAATAAGGAGTAACCAACATGAAACACGACAAATCACTCATCAAGCGCGCCGTACGGCAACGCTATCGTTTAAAAAAATTTGGCGGCGGCAAATGGCGCGTTTCGGTCTATCGCTCGAATCGTCATTTGCAAGTGCAAATTATCGACGACGTGGCGTCTAAAACCGTGGTGGCTTGCTCCACCATGGAAAAGGAATTGCGCGGCAAGTTGAAGAGCACTTCCAACATCGAGGCCGCCACCATGGTGGGCAAGGTGTTGGCCGAACGGGCGAAGCAGGCCGGTATAAAAGCCGTGATGTTCGACCGCGGCGGTTACAAATATCATGGCCGAGTAAAGGCGATTGCCGAATCGCTCCGCTCGAATGGTATGGAATGTTAAGCAACAATATGATACAGCAACCATCAACGATATAAAAAGAAAGATAGTATTATGCAAAAAAGAGAACGAGACGACAGCAGTTATTTAATCGAAAAAACCGTGGCTGTTAACCGCGTTTGTAAAGTGGTTAAGGGCGGTAAAAGATTTGGCTTTGCGGCGTTGGTCGTGGTGGGCGATGGCAAGGGGCGGGTTGGCTTCGCTTCGGCCAAGGCGCGTGAAGTGCCCGAGGCGATGAAAAAAGCCACCGAATTGGCGAAACGCCGCATGATAAAGATTCCGCTCCGCGACAAACGTACCCTGTATCACGATGTGATGGGGCATTTTGGCTCGGGCTATGTTAAAATGCGTAGCGCGGTTCCCGGCACGGGCATTATCGCCGGTGGCCCGGCGCGCGCCGTGTTCGAGGCGCTTGGCGTCTCTGACGTGGTTGCAAAATCGGTTGGCAGTTCTAACCCACACAACATGGTTAAGGCGATATTGGAAGGGTTGCAACATACCCGCTCGCCGCGTTCGGTTGCCGAACGCCGTAACAAAACCGTGAGCGAGGTGTTGGGCCGCGCCAGCAAAGAAGGCGACGAATAACAAGACAATCAACGATAAAGAAGGTAGATAACATGAACGACAAACAATCATCCGGCGGGAAAATTACAATCAAACAAGTGAAGAGCCCGATTCGCCGCGTGGCGCACCAACGCGTCGTGCTGAAAGGCTTGGGGTTGGGCAAAATTGGCCGGATACGCGTGTTGCAAGACACGCCGTCGATTCGCGGCATGATAAAAATCGTCGAGCATTTGATAGAAGTCAGCAAGGCATAAATAAAAAATAACAAATAACAATGGAGATAACGATATGAAACTTAATGAATT
>JASGCL010000005.1:0-16799 GCA_030054115.1 Hydrotalea sp. | reverse complement strand
ATGCGCATCGGTCGTGGCATTGGCTCGGGCAAGGGCAAAACCGGTGGCCGTGGTGGTAAGGGGCAAACCGCCCGTAGCGGCGTGCGGATAAAAGGTTTTGAGGGCGGTCAAACACCGCTTTATCGTCGTTTGCCAAAACGCGGTTTTAAAAACCACACGCGGTTGCAATTGGTTACCATGCCACTTGGCCGTATCGAAAAATTCATCAACGAAAAAAAATTATCGGCTGATAATATCAGCGAGGAAACATTAATCGCCGCTGGCGTTATCAAAAAAACCAAGGATGGCGTGCGGTTGGTCGCGGGCAAGGGCGAATGGAAAACCAAGGCGACATTTAACGTGCATGGCGCGTCATCGGGTGCGGAAAAATTAATCACCTCGGCAGGCGGCAGTCTGACGATATTTAAAAAGGAAGCACCAAAGAAAATTGGCAAACGCGGTCAACGACGGATTGATTCGGTGAAAAAACGCGAGGCACGCAATGCAGGCATTGCAAAAACGGCGAAAGCCTCTTAGAATTGTCTCTGGATAGTTATGAATAGGCATGACCAGCGCACAACAATTTGCTAAAAACTTTGCTAATGGCGGCGGCGGCTTCGCCAAGGCCACCGAATTAAAACAACGCATCCTTTTCACCCTCGGGGCATTGTTGGTATATCGCTTGGGATCGCACATCCCATTGCCGGGGATAGACGCCGGCGCGCTCGAAAGATTATTTAACCAACAGGGCAAGGGCATCTTGGGCATGTTCGATGTTTTTTCGGGTGGCTCGCTCAGCCGCATGACGATATTCGCCCTCAGCATCATGCCCTATATTTCGGCCTCGATTATCATGCAATTATTGTCGGCCACCATCCCCAGCTTGGAAAAATTAAAGAAGGAGGGCGGGGCCGGCTACCAACGAATTTTACAATACACACGGCAATTGACCGTGGTGTTGGCCTTGTTCCAGGCCTATGGCGTGTCGCTTGGCCTGTCATCGGCCGATGGCATTGTTGTCAACCCCGGGATTCTTTTCATGGTAACCTCGGTGATAACCCTGACGTCGGGCACGATGTTTTTGATGTGGCTGTCGGAACAAATAACCCAACGCGGCGTGGGCCAGGGGGCATCGGTGCTTATTTTTGCTGGCATTTTGGCCAACCTGCCGCTAGCGATCGTTCAGGTGTTGGAATTGGGGCGCAGTGGTGCCCTCAGCGTGTTCCTTATCGTTGCGGTGTTTTTGCTGATGATAGTCATGATTGCCTTCATCGTTTTTATGGAACGGGCGCAACGTCGCGTGGTGGTCAATTACCCCAAACGCCAGGTTGGTTTGAACCGCATGGCGGGGGGCGAGGCCAGCCATATCCCGATAAAAATTAACGTGTCGGGCGTTATTCCGCCGATATTTGCCTCTGCCCTGCTGTTGTTGCCGACCACCATTTTGGGGTTTTTGGGCCAGGCGGGGAACGATGCCGCATGGTTGCAATGGTTGAACACATTTTTGGGGCGCGGCGCATTGGGGCATAATATTTTCTACGCCGCCTTGATTATTTTCTTCGCCTTTTTTTACACCGCGGTGGTTTTTAACGCCAACGAAACGGCTGATAATTTGCGAAAGCAAGGCGGCATCGTGCTTGGCCATCGCCCGGGAGAGGACACCGCGAAATACTTCGATTATATTTTGTCGCGTTTGACCGTGGTTGGCGCATTGTATTTGGTGGTGGTTTGTTTATTGCCAGAAATTTTAATTTCAAAATATTCCTTGCCGTTTTATTTGGGCGGCACGTCGATTTTGATTGTGGTCAGCGTGACGATGGATACCATCACGCAGGTCCAGGGGCATCTGTTCGCCCATCAATATGAAAATCTGCTGAAGAAGGCGCGTATGAGCGGCAATAACTTCGGTAATATAAACCTCCCAAGATAGTAATAGATAGCAATGATACTTATTTTGTTCGGCCCGCCAGGCGCGGGAAAGGGGACGCAAAGCCAATTCTTGCAACGAGAATTTGGCTTCGTGCATCTTTCGACCGGTGACATGTTGCGCCAAGCGGTCAAGGACAAAACGCCCTTGGGGCAAAAGGCCGAAAGCATTATGGCCGCTGGCAAATTGGTTGATGACGAAACCATGCTGGGGATTATCAAGGAAAAATTACAATCGATGGATGATAAAAATATCATCCTCGATGGCTTCCCCCGCACCATGAAGCAGGCGACGGGGTTGGCGGAAATGCTCGCCGCAATGAATAAAAAAATCGACAGGGTGATAGAATTGCGGGTCGACGATGCGGCGTTGGTAACGCGCTTAGAAAATCGTATTAAGAACAGCGGCGCGGCGGTGCGCGCCGATGACACGCCCGAAACATTAATGAAACGTCTAAAAATCTACCACGCCGATACCGCACCACTTATCCCATTTTACCAAGCAAGCGGCCTCTTGGTCTCGCTCGACGGTATGCAACCGCTGGCGCAGGTATCGCAAGCCATAAAACAAGATATCGAAAAGTTATTAAGATAAAAATGCACCATCAATGCAAATTACCAACCGATAAGATAAGATAGCACTTGACGAAACAGGTTTTTTTCTATATGCACTTAGATGAATAGAACTGACGAATTTTAACATTGTAATTAATTTTATGAACGAATTTTTAAGGAAAATATAATATCATGGCACGTATCGCAGGGGTAAATATCCCCACTCAAAAAAGATTGGTTATATCGCTTCGCTATATTTATGGCATTGGGCCAATCAACGCGCGCGAAATTTGTGCCAAATGCGGGCTGGATGAAAGCCGCCGCGTTAAGGATTTGACCGAAGAAGAAATTATCAAAATTCGCGAATGTATCGACAGCGATTACCAGGTGGAGGGCGACCTGCGCCGTGAAATTTCGATGAACGTAAAACGCCTGATGGATTTGGGTTGCTATCGCGGCCTGCGCCACCGGAAGGGGTTGCCGACCCGCGGCCAACGCACCCGCACCAACGCCCACACGCGCAAGGGGCGCGGCGCACCTATCGCGGGTAAAAAACAAGCTACCAAAAAATAATTAAGAAAAGGCAGATAACACCATGGCCGTTGCTGGAAAAAAGAAAAAAGAGAAGAAAAATGTGCCCGATGCCGTGGCGCATATCCATTCGACATTTAACAACACGATGATAACCATCACCGATAAAAAAGGTGATACCTTGGCCTGGTCGACCGCTGGCAAAAAGGGTTTTTCGGGTAGCAAGAAATCGACGCCCTATGCCGCGCAAATTGCCGCCGAGGATGTGGCATCGGCCATCAAGGATTTTGGTGTAAAAAATATCGAGGTTAATATCAAAGGCCCTGGTTCGGGGCGGGAGGCCGCGGTGCGCGCTCTCGCATCGCTCGGGTTTGTTATCACCAGTATTCGCGATGTCACGCCTTTGCCGCACAATGGGTGCCGGCCAAGAAAGAGACGGCGGGTCTAAACGACAAGCTGAAAAAGACGGCGGGTTAAATAACCCGCTGGAAAAAACAGCGGGTTTAATAGCCAAGCAGGGAAGGGGATTTTTAAAAATCTTTTCCCCGCGAATAATCATAGAGGTCACGGCTTATTAGCTAATAATAAGATGGTTTCTATGTCGGGTTTAAGGGTTATCACCGATTGGATGGGTGGTAATAAAAAAACCTGCGTTACAAATGACTTTAAGAAAGGTTACCACCATGGCCATTGACACAAAAAATTGGCAAAGCTTACAAAAACCCAACGAGGTTAAGGTTGACAAAAGAGACAACCACGCCACCATCATCATCGAACCTTTAGAACGCGGCTTTGGCTTGACCATCGGCAATGCCTTGCGTCGGGTGTTGTTATCATCGCTCCAAGGGGCGGCGGTTACCGCGATTCAAATCGAAGGCGTGCTTCATGAATTTTCCACCATCACCGGCGTGCGCGAAGACGTAACCGACATGGTGTTGAACATCAAGGGCTTGGCCCTGATGTCGCGCAGTGGGGCGTCTAAAAAAATGACCCTCAATGTTAAGGGGCCAAAATTGGTCACCGCGGCCGACATCGACACCGGTGGCGATATCGAAATCAAAAACCCCGACCATGTGATTTGTTCGTTGGATAAGGGCGCGACCCTGAAGGTTGATTTTTTTGTCAACACCGGTAAGGGTTATGTGCCGGCCAGCCAAAATCGGCCAGAAAATTCCTCGATTGGTTTGATTCCGGTCGACGCGATTTTCTCACCGGTAACGCGCGTCAGCTACAAAGTTGACAATGCGCGGGTTGGGCAACGCACCGATTTTGACAAATTAACATTGCAAATCGAAACCAACGGCACGGTCGACCCCGAGGACGCGGTCGCCCTGTCGGCAAAAATTTTGCAAGACCAAATGGGCGTGTTTGTCAATTTTGACGAACCACGCGCCGCCGAGCCACGCGAAAAAATGAAGGACGAAATTTCCTTCAACCTCAATCTGTTTAAAAAGGTTGATGATTTGGAACTTTCGGTTCGCGCGCAAAATTGTTTGAAAAACGATAACATTATGTATATCGGCGATTTGGTGCAAAAATCCGAACAGGACATGTTGCGCACCCCGAACTTTGGCCGCAAATCCTTGAATGAAATCAAGGAAATGCTGGTGCAAATGGGCCTGGGCTTTGGCATGGAAGTGCCAAACTGGCCGGCGCCAGATGGCGTTGAAGAATTGGCAAAAAAACTCGAGGAGAAATATTAATTCTCCCCCTGTTTATTTGACCATAAACCTCGCATCAACAGTGGTTCTTAAAAAACATTTTTAAAATATTTTTTTTGTAACGATTGATGTTATCAAAACGCAATGTTGTCGCAAACAACATTGCAATGACATGATTAGAAATAATCAGAAAGAAGGAAAAAAACATGAGACACAAAAAATTGGGGCGGCGTTTACACCGCTCGTCATCGCATCGGCAATCGTTGTTAAAAACATTGTCAAAGCAATTGATTCAATATGAGCAAATCAAAACCACCTTGCCCAAGGCGAAGGAGTTGAAACGCTATATCGATAAAATTATTACCTTGGGGAAAAAGGGTGGGTTGCACCGCCGACGTGCGGCCTTTGGCCTGTTGCGCGATGAAACCTTGGTCAACAAATTGTTCGATGTGTTGGCGAAACGATATAAAACACGCGCCGGCGGTTACACGCGGCTGATAAAGGCCGGCTTTCGCCATGGCGACAGCGCGCCGATGGCGATTATCGAATTTATCGACCGCGACCCCGCCGCCAAACCAAAAGGGCCAAAAATGGTGAAGGGCGATGATGCATCGGCTGAAAACGCAACCGACGGCACGGCGACCAAACCGATAGATGATAAAAAATCATCAACCAAAAACTTGGCGGCGCAAAAAGATTTGGGCGGACAACAACAGGTCAAGGGCATGAAAACTGCCCCCAGCATGAAACGCACCATCGCCCCGGGCGGCGGCAACAAATCGGGTTAAGCCCTTATTAACTGATGGTTGCTATTGGGATAGGTTATCGGTTAATAATCCATTATGTTTACTGGTCTTATTCAGGCGCGCGGCATGGTTGTCGAGCGTCAAGCGGCGGGCGATGGCCTGACATTAGTGATTGACGGCGGTGCCGATTTTTTGGCGCAGGTTGCGCATGGTGGCCAGCCTGGCGCGGCGCAGAACCATGAAAAAAAACATCAAAAACCACTTGGTGACTCGGTCGCGGTGAATGGCGTGTGTTTGACCATCGCCGAATGGCGCGGCGACGCGATGGTTTTCCACTTATCGCGCGAAACATTAAACCGCACCACCGCTGGCGATTGGCAAAAAAATCAATCGGTTAATTTGGAATCGTCGCTCCGCATGGGCGACGAATTGGGCGGGCATTTTGTGTTTGGCCATGTCGACGGCGTGGGCGAGGTGGCGGGTTTGGAAAAATCCGCAACGCCGGGCGCGGCAACGTGGCAATTGACCATTCGCCTGCCATCAACCATGGCGGCGATGATGGCGGAAAAAGGTTCGGTCGCTATCGACGGCTGTTCCCTGACGGTCAACGAGGTTGCGGGGGGCGTGCGCGGCGACACCATCGCCATTACCCTTATCCCCCATACCATCAACCACACGATAGCCGAATTTTACAAATTGGGGCAAAAAGTTAATATAGAAATTGATATGCTTATGCGCTATGTCATGAGGGCGATGATAGCCAAACAAGAATAGCATAGAATAATCATGAAACAAGATAAGCACGATTCACCATTTACCGTGGGCGAGGTCGAGATAATTAAAAAAGCCAACCTGAAGGTTGCGTTGGTCATTGCCGATTTTTATAAGGATATTACCGATGAGTTGACAAGGGGCGCGATGCTGGCCTTGAACAACTTGGCCGGTTTTGGCCTGACGGGTGATATATTTCGCTTGATGGGGGCGTTGGAAATTCCATCGGCGATTGCGCAATTGGATAGCAAGCCGGATAATAAATACGATATTTATATCGCGCTGGGGGCGGTGGTGCGCGGCGAAACCAGCCATTATGATGTGGTGGCGAACCTGTCGGCACAGGGGTTGATGGAGTTGGGAATCTATAAAAAAATAATTATCGGCAATGGCATTTTGACGGTGGATACCATCGAACAGGCGTGGGCACGCGCCGATATGACAAGCGGCAATAAGGGCGGGTTCGCTGTCCAGGCCGCGCTTCGCCTGTGGCTGGCCAGCAATAACCAGTAAGCCAAATAATAAGCGAACAAGATAATTAAAAAAAATGAGCAACGATAACCACCAGTCAAAAAATACGGCGCAGGCAACAATTGGCGTAACCCCAAATGTAACCTCGTCCGCGAACCATGGTAATGTTGGCACCGGTGGCGCGGGTAAAATGACCGAGCGGTTATTGGCGGTGCAGGTGCTGTATGGCATTGCCATGAACCCCGGGCGGATTAACAATAATATCGTCGATAGTTTGGCCGGCATAAAAAAAATCATGGGGGAGGAATTGGCTATCGGCAGTGGCGGCGGCGATAAGAACAAACATAGTTTGTTGTTGGTCGAAACCTATCAACAACAACGCAACCTTATCATCGACCGCGTGATTGATTGTTTGGCGGGTGGCGAGGAAAAATGGCAAACCTTAGAAACAATATTGCAAATTATTTTATGCTTGGGGACAGCCGAATTGATGATAAAAAAACAACCGCCGGCGGTTGTTATTTCATCGTGGGTCGAGGTGACAAAATCCTACTTCGCCGACCAATCGCCAAAACTTATCCACGCCGTGCTCGACCGCATCAATAAAAAAAATCCGCCAAGCGCGACGGCAGCATCTTAAATTTCGAATAGTGACAGAAGGCTTTGCCATGGCAAAAACCCATGTTTTTTGCTATGGTTTTTTTATGTTGGTCGCGCAAAAACTATCCTTCGCCCGTGGGCGGGTTATGATATTTTCCAATTTTTCTTGCAAGCTAAAAGACGGCGATGTCTTGTGGTTGGTGGGCGACAATGGCGCGGGTAAAACAACCTTGCTTAAAACATTGCTCGGCCGGTTGCCGGCGACCGGCGGCGATGTTACCTGGCAAAATAAAAAAAACAGCTATCGGCCGGGTGATGAAGAATATCAATCGGCCTGTTTTTACCTTGGCCACAAACATGGCGGTGCCGCCAATATGCAGGGCGATATCACGGTTGATGCTTTTTTGCGTTTTAGTAAAAAATTATGGCGTGGGGTTGCGCCGGTGGAGGATGTGGCGAAGACATTGCAATTGCACCCGCACCTAAGCAAAAAAATAAAGGAATTATCATCCGGCATGCAAAAGAAATTGCAATTGGCCGCCATGTTGTGGGCGGGACAGCAAGAACCAACGCACGGGCAAAAAAAAATATGGTTGTTGGACGAACCCTTCACCGCGCTTGACGATAAAACCAAAAAATGGTTGTGGCAATGGTTGGCGGCGCGGGCGCGACGCGGCGACAATATTATTTTCACCAGCCACGATAACCTTATGGGCAACCATGGCGCGGCCATCACCGGCGCGATCCACAAAAAAATAAAAAAAATATATTTATAAACCATGCGCGATTTTATTATTTTTTTTCGGCGGGAGGCAAGCCTATGCTCAACCAATTTTTATTATTACCTCCTGCCGTTATTTTTATGGCTGACCGGTTTTTTTGTCTTGCGGTTGGCCTTGCCCGATGTAACATTGTCGGGCGGTAACGCCGACCATGATTTTATTTTTATTTTATTATGGTTTTTGTTTTTGTTATTTTTTTCGCTATGCACCATGGGCGGCGCACTTTATCAATCTGACATGGCGCAAGACCTCGCCGTGGATATTATTTTATCCGGCCGGTCGCTGTTGGCATTTGTCTATGCCAAGGTCGCGGGCCTGCTGGTTTTTTCGGGCTTGCCGCTATGGCTGATGAGCATCCTCGCCCTGGGGGCGATGGGCGCGGCGCAAAATACCATTGAAATTTTTTGTTACGGCGGGTTATTGTTTTTGGCGCATCTTTGTTTGCTGATTAATTTTTTAGCCAGCCTGTCGAGTTGGGGGCGCGGGGTTGGTTTTTTTATGGTAATTATTATTTTGCCCTTGGCGATTCCTTGTTTTATTTTTGTCTTGGTGATGTTGACCAGCGGCAATTTACAGCCGGCGATATTTTTTCAATTGGCCTATTTTATTTTGTGCTTTTCGTTCTTGCCAATGGCGTCAGCATTTATTATTAAGCAGGAGGGCTAGGTATCCCGTATCATGAAACATTTTTTTTCTTTCCTGCCGCATCGCCCGCAACAAATTATCACCCTCAGCGCGCAAATCATGCCGTGGGTTGCGGCCGCGACCGCGGTGCTGTTCGCCATGGCGCTATATCGTGGCGTTAACAGCCCGCCCGATTACCTGCAAGGCGAATTGGTAAAAATAATGTTCATCCATGTGCCGGCGGCTTATCTTGCCAGTTTATGCTATGCCGGCCTTGCGGTTTTTTCCTTTGTTTTTTTGGTGTGGCGTCACCCCATGGCGGCGGTTATGGCGCGCGCCGTGGCGCCGGTTGGGTTGTTGTTTACCATCATCTGCCTTATCACCGGCAGTTTATGGGGGCGGCCGACGTGGGGCACGTTTTGGGTGTGGGACGCACGTTTGACATCGGTCTTTATTTTGTTTTTGTTGTATGTCGGACAGATGTTGTTGGCGGCCGAAATCGCGGATTACCGCGCGGCGGCGATGGTGGCGGTGGTTGGCGGTATCAACCTGCCGATTATAAAATTTTCGGTGGTGTGGTGGCAGACCTTGCACCAGGGGTCAAGTTTGCTCCGTGCCGATGGCCCATCGGTCGCGCCGGCAATTTTGTCGCCGTTGTTATGGAGCATGGCCGGGTTCACCCTGCTCGCCCTGTTATTTTTTTTATGGCGGCTGAATGGTTTGCTGTATAAAAAAATGACCGACAATCATTATTTGGGGGGCGCGTAGCGATGTTTTATATTATCACCGCCTATGGCGTGGCGTTGTTATTGTTGCTGGTTTGCGGCGGCGGATTTTTTTATCAATACCGCCGCGCCAAAAAAAATTATCAGAAAATAAAAAAATGAAAATAAAACATCGCCGGATATATTTTATTTTGTTTTTGCTGGTCATGGTGGGGCTGGCGGTTGGCCTGACCCTTTATGGTTTGCGCGACGGGGTTTCTTATTTTTACAGCCCGACCGATGTAAAAATGGGCAAGGCCGACAAGGTGCGCATTTTCCGTCTCGGCGGCGTGGTCAAAAATAATTCGGCGAAGAAAAACAGCGGGGGCATTGATTTTGTCGTTACCGATTTTGTCAATGAGATGGCGGTTAGCTATCACGGCCTGCCACCGAGTTTGTTTCGCGAAAATTCTGGCGTTATTGCCACCGGCCATTTGGTGAAGGGGGACGACGGCACAACAATATTTGTCGCCAATGAAATCCTTGCCAAGCACGACGAAAATTATATGCCGCCCGAGGTGGTGAAGAAATTGAAAGAATCTGGCGAATGGCGCGATGATGGAACAGGTAATAATAGCGGGCAAGGCCAGCTTAATAACAACGATAAAAAAAATAGCGGTGGGGAGGTAACATGGTAGCATCCTTCGGCGAATTGGCGGTGTGGTTGGCATGGTTGATAAGCGGCGTTGCCATGGTGGTGGGTTATAGCGTGCCGGGCGATGGGGTGCGCGGCAAACGTAACCGCGCCATCCATCGCGCAGAATTTTTATGGTCGTTCCTTTGGTCATTGAGCATCGCCAGTTTTGCTCTTATTGTTTTTGCTTTTTGTTCGTTGGTTTATGTTTTTTTGGTCAGCGATTTTTCGGTGTGGTTGGTGATGAGAAATTCTCACCAATATTTGCCATGGTATTACAAAATGGGGGCGGCGTGGGGCAACCACGAGGGGTCGATGTTGTTGTGGGTTTTGGTGTTGTCGCTCCTGGCGGCGGCGTTGTGGTGGCTGACGAATCGCGAATTGACGCAAACCATCGTGGGCGATAAAAAAAATTTTCGGGTTGATATTGCCCGATTTGCGAACCTCTCGCCAACCATTGCCCGCGCCGTCGCGACACAGCAATTGATGGTGTTTTTGTTTTCGGCTTACATGCTGTTTACCTCCAACCCGTTTTTGCGCCTGGATATGCCTGCGAATAGTTCGGGCGACGCGGCGGCGAAGGGGATGGACCTCAACCCCTTGCTTCAAGACCCCGGGTTGATTTTTCACCCGCCGACTTTGTATGGCGGGTTTGTCGGCCTGTCGGCAATTTTTTCCATCGCGGTCGGCATGATGTTGAATGGGCGGAGGGTGCAAATAACACCGCCTGCCTTGGTGCGGCTGTGGCGATTTTTTATTCTGTTGGCCTTCGTGTTTTTAACCGCTGGGATTGTCGGCGGTTCCTTTTGGGCCTATTACGAATTGGGGTGGGGTGGATTTTGGTTTTGGGACCCGGTCGAAAACATCAGCCTGATACCATGGTTGTTGTCGGTCGCGTTGCTTCACGCCATTATGGTTTATGGCAAAACCGGCCAGTTGAAAATGTCTTGCCTGTTGCTGTCGATATTAACTTTTTCCACCAGCCTGGTTGGCACGTTTTTGGTGCGGTCGGGGTTGATAACCTCGGTTCATAGTTTTGCCAACGACCCAAGCCGTGGAATTTTCATGTTGCTGGTGGTTGGGTTTTTGGTGACCGCGGGCTTAATTATCTGGTTGCGTTATTATTATCGGTTTTCGGCGGACGCGCCCGCGATGAATCTTTTTAGTCGGCACGGCTTGTTGGTGATTAACAATATGATTTTTTACATCATCGCCGGTATTATTTTTTTGGGGCTGATTTATCCCTTGTGCCTGGCGGTTATCATCGGCGAACAAATCGCCGTCGGTGCACCGTTTTTTAACATCACGGTCTTGCCATTTTTTGGTTTGCTCGGGTTGCTATTGGCGGCGGGTTTTTTCTTGCCCGACAATAATGCGTCAGCCAAAAAAAATATTGCCATCGCCTGGCAACGCACCAAACCATTGTTGATAATCGCGGTTGCGATTGGGTTTTTGGTGGGCGTTACCTATGCCAGTAATTTTTTGATGGTGTGTGGCGGTTTTGCCTTAAGTTGTTGGCTGTTGTTGGTGGCGGGGCGCGACGCGATGGTAAAAATAAAAAATGGCATCACCGCCATGGCGGCACCGCTGGCCCATGCTGGTTTTGGCTTGGTGATAATGGGGGTGGTGGGGACGACCGGGTTAAATACTCACCAAGATTTTTTGGTGCAGGACCAATCGCATTTTTCGTTCAAAGGGCAAGATTTCAAGGTTGATAAAATTTATTTTGAAGCGCGGAAACATTTTAATTCCCTGACGGTGCGGTTGGTCGGGGGTGATATGGTGCTGTTGCCAGAAAAACGAATTTATTTGGTCGGCGGGCAAGAATCTAATGAAGTTGCTATCCATAGTAATTTTTTCGTTAATTATTATGCGGCGATTGGCGAAATTGATAAGGAGAAAAAACAATTGATGATACGTTTTTATTACCAACCATTGGTGATGTTTATTTTCCTCGGCGCGGTGATGATGGCCATGTCGGGCGTGGTCGCAACTTTTCACCGGCGGCGTTATGGGGGGATAAAAAATTGACAACGGAATATCCCACCATCGCCATCATTGTCGCGGCCGGCCGCGGGATAAGGTTCGCGCAACGCGACGCCAGCCACCCGGCAACATCGCGCCGGCCAAAACAATACAGCTGGCTTGATGGCCGGCCATTGCTATGCCATTGCTTGGATATTTTTTTGGCATCGGCGGCGGTCGACGCGGTGGTGGTGGTTATTAACCAGGCCGATAAAAAATTTTATGATGAAGTTGTCGCCTTAAGCAATCACGACAAAAAAATATTACCCTTTGCCATCGGCGGTAACGACCGGCAAGAATCGGTTTATCGCGGGTTGCAGGCGATTGCAAAACATAACCCAGCAAAGGTTTTGATACATGATTCGGCGCGGCCGTTTTTTTCCATCGCCCTATTGGATAATATTTTGCGCGGGTTATCGCCAAAAAAAATGTCAGAGGGATTATCCGGCGCGGTTATTCCGTGCCTGCCGCTGACTGGCGCGCTGAAGGAAGCGGTCGATGATAAAATCATCGCCAGCCACCCACGGCAAAATCGATTCATCGCACAAACGCCGCAAGGCTTCGATTATCAAAAAATTTTATTGGCACACCAACGCCAGGCCGGCCGTGCGCTGGATGATGACGCGGCGGTGTGGCAGGCAACCTACCCCGACGTGCCCGCCACCATGGTGCTGGGCGATAATGCCAATATAAAAATAACGACGCGTGGCGATATGCAATTGATAAAAAATGTTATAGAAGACAACATGCAAAAAAATATCACCATCACGACATTGGGGGTCGACCTGCACCGCTTCACCGACCATGAAGTGCAAGGGGCAAAAATTATGCTGGGTGGTGTGGCGATACCGGCGAAAAAAAATATCGTCGCCCATTCCGACGGCGATGTTGTGCTTCACGCCCTGACCGACGCTATTCTCGGCGCGTTGGGGGCGGGGGATATCGGCGTGCATTTCCCGCCGCAGGATGAACAATGGCGCGGCGTCGCCTCGACGATTTTTGTGGAAAAGGCCATGGCGATGCTACGCGAAAAAAACGCCAGCTTGATTCATGTCGATGTTACCATTTTGTTGGAGGAGCCCCGCGTCAACCCGCATCGCGCGGCGATAGTTGACAGCCTGGCCGCGTTGTTGCACCTGCCGGCTTCATCAATCGGGTTGAAGGTAACGACCACCGAAAAAATGGGGGCGATAGGTGATGGCCAGGGGTTGATGGCGATGGTGCAAACCACGGTCTGCTTCGATAAAAATACTAATGATTAATAAAAAAATACCACCTTTGTTTGCGCTTGCCATGTTGGTGGAAATGGATTAAAGAATTGTCATGAAACGTGCAAAACAAAAAAACAGCAAGTTAAAGCTTGCCAACGCAAAAATGAATAAAGGAGCAAAGTGGTTGGTGGCGTGGGTGGTGGCGACCGGTGGTGGTCTTGGCTACGCGCCGATAGCGTCGGGCACGGTGGTGTCGTTTGCGGTTGCGTTATTGTTTTTTGGCCTGACGATAATAAATCTGTTGTCGCATGAATTATTTTTTATCTGGCTGTTGTGGTTGTTTATTATCATACCATTGGGTTTTTGGGCGACCGAGCATTTTTTGAAAAATCGGAAATTGATTGACAAAAATAACCCGAAAAGAAATGACCCGAGCGAGGTCGTGGTGGATGAAATCATCGGCCAGACGATTGCCCTGTTACCGATTGCTTTTTGCTTTTCCTTCTTAACCCCGATGGTGACCAGCGGGTTGATTGTTGTTTCGTTTTTTCTGTTCCGCCTGTTTGATATTTGGAAACCATCCATCATTGGGCGGGTTGACATGGAAAATAAATTGGCCGCTAGCCCTAAGGGGATAATGGTTATTATGGATGATGTTTATGCCGGCATTGCATCGGCGATTATTTTGCTGTTGGTCATTATCCTGGGCTTTGGTCGTTGGTCATAAATAATTGCCGGTTGCGGGGCCATGAGATTGACCTTGCGATTAGGCCTTTTAAATATCCTTGCGAAAACCCTGTGAAAATACATTCTAAAATACCCCGCGAAAATATCCTTGACATTAACCCGCAAGATTGTTTAACAGGGTAAATGCTATGGCGGTAATGACCGATTCCTATCTTCCCTACCAAGGGCGACATTTATTATCAATTGATGATTTATCCGCCGCCGATATTCATTCTATCATTGCCCGTTCGCTCGATTATTGGCAGGCCAGCCACGAAAGCGACACTAAAAACCAAATCATCGATAAATACCGCGGCAAGAGCCTAATCAATCTTTTTACCGAAAGTTCGACCCGCACCCAAAAATCGTTTGAAATTGCCGGCAAACGATTGGGAATGGATGTGATTAATTTTTCGGTTGAGGGCAGTTCGATAAAAAAGGGTGAAACGATTTTGGATACCGCCTTGACCTTAAGCGCGATGCGACCAGCCCTGTTGGTGGTGCGGAACGCCGAGGCTGGCTCGGCCCATTTGTTGTCGCTGAAGGTTTCCTGCCCTGTCATCAACGCGGGCGATGGGGCGCACGAACACCCGACCCAGGCACTGCTCGACGCCGCGACGATAAGCCTGCAACTTGGGGGTATAGATAAGGGAATGGCGCAATTAAAAAACCTGACGATAGCTATCTGCGGCGATATTTTGCATTCGCGGGTCGCGCGGTCGAATATTATTTTATGGCGAAAATTGGGCGCGCGGGTGCGGGTGATTGCGCCCCTGACCCTTTTGCCCGAACGGGTGGCCGAAATGGGGGTGGAGGTTTTCACCGACATGAATGAGGGGTTAAGCGATGTTGATATTATCATGATGTTGCGCCTGCAAAAGGAGAGAATGAACGGCAGTTTCCTGCCATCGCCCGCCGAATATTATTATTTTTATGGCTTGGATGAAAAAAAATTAGCCCTCGCCAAACCCGGCGCGTTGGTGATGCACCCCGGGCCAATGAACCGCGGGGTCGAAATCGATTCGGCCATCGCCGACATGATGGATAGGTCATTGATAATGTCGCAAGTTGAAATGGGTGTCATGGTGCGGATGGCGGTAATGGATATTTTGTTGAGCGACACAGACGCGCGCGCAAAACAAGCCGCGCCAACCAACCGCACAGGAAAAAAATAATAAATCAGGAACCATGCACATGAAAAAAACCATCATTAAAAATATCCGAAAACTCGGGGGCGAATCCGCCGGCCATGTCGTTATCGACGGTGCGGGTTTCATCGAACAATGGGGGGGCGGTGCCGCGCCCAACATGCCCGATGCGGTGATGATAGACGGCGGCGGGCATGTTATCGCGCCATCGTTTTTTGACATGCGCACCACCATTAATAATTTGAGCGCGGCCGATAGTTTGCAACGTTGGTCGCGGGTGTTGTTTGCCGCCGGCGTGACCCACGCGGTGGTGGTGCCATCGCAAAAAAACTTGCTGGATGATGCCAAATCGGTGCGGGCTTTTCTTTCCTTGACCAATCCTAAAAATGCAAGGGATGGTGATGGCGGCGATTTGCCGGTGGCGAACCTGCATTGTTATGGCGCCATGACGCGCGGCCTGGCCGGCACGCAATTAAGCGAATATGGTTTGATGGGTTTGGCCGGCGCGCTGGGTTTTTGTGATGGCGACCATAATGCCGCGTCGAGCGAGGCGTTTTTGCAAATCCTGCGTTATGCCAAAAATTTTAACGCGCTGATTTTGGCGCACCCCGAGGACCCGTCGCTAAGCAACCAAGATGCGGTGATGACCAGTTCGTTGTTGGCCAGTCGTTTGGGTTTGCCGTCCGCGCCAGCGGTCAGCGAGGCCGTGCAATTGCAACGCGACATCACGCTGGTTGGGTTGGTGGGCGGGCGTTACCACGCCGGGCCAATCACCACGCGCGCCGGGGTCGATATTATTCGCCAAGCAAAAAAACGGGGGCTGGCCATCACGGCCGACACCGCGCCGCATTATTTTACCCTTAATGAAACGGCTATTGGTCATTATTTAACCCATGCGAAATTGTCGCCGCCGCTACGTGGCGAGGATGACCGCCAGGCCGTGGTGGAAGGGATTATCGACGGCACGATTGATATCATTGCGTCCGACCACAAGCCATTGCACGATGATAAAAAACGTCTGCCCTTTGCCTCGGCGGTGGTGGGTATGGCCTCCATCGAAACCATGTTGCCGTTGATGATAACAACGTTGCATCACCAGCATGGCATGGCGTTGGAAAAAATCATCGCGATGGTAACCACCAAACCGCGCGAGTTGTTTGCGGCGGCTTTCGGTGGCAAAAAAAATGGAGAGGATTTGTTGGCGGTTGGTCAGCCAGCCGACATGGTGTTGCTGGATGAGAAAACATTGTGGAAAATAAACAGCGGCGAATTTGTCTCGCCGTCAAAAAATACCCCGTTCGATGGATCTCGGGTGCAGGGCAGGGTAGTGAAAACCATTAAGCAGGGGCGGGTTGTTTTTGACATGGAACTTAGGAAAGAGGAGATTATCAGAGATCCTATGCATGAGGTTATCAGAGATCCTATGGATGAGGTTATCCTCGACCATAAGGTTAGCGTCTACCATCTTTTTTAAAACCCACGACCGCAGGTCAAACCCTGCGTCATTTATATCATTATTTTTAATAAGGTTGAATGGTTATTCAACGTCAGATTGGGTGGTGCTGTAGGTCTTGGCCTTCACCAGGTCGGTTTGACCATCGATATTCATCGCCTGTTTGATGCTGGCGCGGTTGCCATAGGCTTG
>JASGCL010000004.1:64482-67617 GCA_030054115.1 Hydrotalea sp. | reverse complement strand
GCCGATTCGAGGGGCTTGACATTTTTGCGCCGTTGCGTTACGCCCTAAACAATATTTAATCACTTATCATAAATTATTAAAAAAAACGGAGCAGTGCCATGGCCAGGATAACAGTCGAAGATTGCATTAAAAAATTAAACAACCGATTTGAATTGGTGGTTTTGGCGTCGGCCCGAACCCGCGAAATTTGGAAGGGCAACGAAACCTACGTCGAGCGCGAAAACGACAAACCGCCGATTATTGCCCTGCGCGAAATTGCTGACACCGACCTTGATTTTGGAAAATTGCGCCAACAGATTGTCACCGCATTGCAACGCGTTACCTTGCGCGAGGAAATCAGCGACAAGGAAGTGCGCGAAGTGTTGGCCGAGGAATCGAACCGCGGCGGCAAGGACAGCAAATCGGCGGCGCGCGACATTGCCGAAATGGGCGAAGGGGCGCAAATTTTTGAAGACGCCGATATTGGCAAACTCGAAGATTAATTTTAATAAAATAATTATAGTCGGAGGCCAACATGGATATAAGCAAAATCGCCATCGGAAAAAACCCGCCCGAGGATATTAATGCCATTATCGAAATTCCGATGATGGTGCCGGTAAAATACGAAATCGATAAAGACGCCGGCATGGTGATTGTCGACCGGTTTTTGGCAACCCCGATGTATTACCCATGCAATTATGGTTTTATCCCCCACACCCTGTCGGGCGATGGCGACCCGGCCGATGTGTTGGTGGTTGCGCCATTTGCATTGGCCGCCGGGTCGGTGATTCGCGTGCGACCGGTTGGCGTGTTGTTGACCGAGGATGAATCGGGCAAGGATGAAAAAATAATCTGCGTGCCGCATGGCAAGGTTACCGCCTTGTATGATAAAATTAACGAGGCGACTGATTTGCCGCAAATTTTACTCGACCAGATAAAACATTTCTTTGAACATTACAAAGATTTGGAAAAGGGCAAATTCGTCAAGGTCTTGGGGTTTGACAATGCCGGCGCGGCGAAAAAAATTATTGCCGACGCCATAAAAAATTATAAGTAAGCTTGCCCAATAGCATTCAGCATCGGATAAATTGTCGGCTTGATACCTCGGGGCTTTCTTGCCCCCTGCCGGTATTAAAAACACAAAAGCAATTGCGCGCCATGCAGGGTGGCGAAGTGTTGGAGGTTACCGCCACCGACCCGAAGGCGGCGGAGGATTTCCCGTTATTTTGCCGCGAGCAAGGCCACCGATTGTTGCAAGATAATATTTTGCATCACGGCGAAAACAATGGTAAGTTTGTTTTTATCATTGAAAAAAAACATGACGATTAATAATATCCGCGCTGAGATTGATAAAATTGATGTCGCGATTGCCGAGCTGTTAAAAAAACGCTGGGGCGCGGTGGCAAAAATTAGCGCGTTCAAAAAATTGGCGCGGCAGGAAGCCGGTTATCGCCCATTTCGCGAACAGGCGATTTACAATAAATTACCCAACGACGAGGTGGTAACGCGCGACGAATATTGGAGCATTTGGAAAGAATTGATGGCCACCACCGTGATGCGCGAAAACCAATTTCACATCGCCGTGGCCAAGGATTTTTTTGCCGACCATGGGTTTGGCCTGGCGCAGGAATTTGGCCGCCAAACAAAATGGCGGGTTGATGATGCGCCGCTGAATTTATTAACGACACGCGCGGTTGGGTTGGCGGTGGTGCCGGTAACCGCGGTCGATGATATTTTGGCGGCCGGCGATAAATTGGCGGTGGTGAATATTTTTCCGTCTTTCATTTTTTATAAAACCGACGACAATAAAAACATCGCGCAAAAAATTTCCAACCAAGATGTTAAGGGCGTGATTGTCGCCTGGCAACAGATGGAGGAAGTTGACCCCGCCATGGCGCGATTGGCGGTGGTGGCGCGCGATGACAAAAAACGATTCGATGTTATCGACGAAGCCCACCACAAACAACCTGGCGGCCGCGTGATTGGCATTGTGCCGCGACCGGCATATTGGCAAGACTAGTGGCAAAATTACATGAGCAGTTTTTTTAACGATAGCGCAACATGAATAAAAAAAATTTAGAAGCCCGCCCCAACAATTGGGTTGAGGAAATTCCCGATTATATTCCGGGCAAGCACAAGGGCGCGGGGGTTGGGCCGGTCGTGGTGTTGTCGGCCAACGAAAACCCATTTGGGTCGAGCCCGAATATCGAGGCGGTAAAAAAAATTCCGAACCATCGCTACCCCGATAGTTTGGCGGTTAAGTTGCGGCAAACCATCGCCGATTTTTACCAGATGCAACCAAACCAGATTTCTGTCGGCGCGGGCAGTGACGAGGTGTTGTTGGCAATTGCCAAAAGTTTTCTGTCGGCCGGTCGCACCGGTATTTACAGCCAATATGGTTTTTCGGTTTACCCAATTGCTATCAAGGGCATGGGGGCCAATGTGGTGGCCGCGCCGGAGAAAAAAAATGACGAGGGGAATTTTGTAACCGACCTGGATGCGATAATAAAATTGGTTGATGATAAGACGTCGGTTATTTTTTTGGCCAACCCCAATAACCCGACCGGCACGATGGTGGCACTGGCCGAGGTAAAAAAATTTTTGGCCGCGTTACCGCCGCGCGTGTTGTTGGTGTTGGATGTGGCCTACGCCGAGTATGTCGATGACGCGGGTTATAACCAAGGGGTGATGCGCCTGGCCGATGAGTTCCCGAATGTGGTTATTGTCCGGACATTTTCCAAAATCTATGGCATGGCCAGTTTGCGCCTGGGGTTTTGCGCCGGCGACGAACGGGTGATTCGCGTCGTCAATAAATTATGCAATGTGTTCAGCACGTCGCAGATCGCGCAAAATGCCGGCGTGGTGGCGATGGCCGACCAAGATTTTATCACGCGGTCGCGCGACCACAACGCAAGCGAAAAATTGCGGATGCAGGGCGTTTTGCGGCAGAATGGTTTTATCGTTTATAATTCGGACACCAATTTTTACCTGATGCAATTTGGCGATGTCGCCCGCGCCACCAATTTTATTGAATTCATGGAAAGCCACAATGTTTTTGTGCGCGGCATGAAATCATATAACCTGAACACCACGGTGCGCGTTACCGTTGGCACCAAAGACGAAAACGATATTTTTTTAAAATGGGCCAATGAGTGG
>JASGCL010000004.1:0-64382 GCA_030054115.1 Hydrotalea sp. | reverse complement strand
TACCGTTGGCACCAAAGACGAAAACGATATTTTTTTAAAATGGGCCAATGAGTGGGTGAAGCCATAGGGCGTTTTAAACATATTCATCACATAAAAAAAGCATATAATGATATAAAGAGAGGCCAATATGTCAGTAACAGAAGATTACGATTCCGAATGTGTTTCCACTGTATCAATTCTTGCTGACATTTCTATAGCGATAGAAGAAAATGATAGGGATGAAGTTAAAAGGATATTAGAGGGTATTAAGAATATTAACCAAGTAGATTTATCCGACCATACAACTTTAATGTATGCCAGTAAGTTCGGGCATGCCGATGTTGTTCAATTATTTTTAAATAAAGGGGCAGATGTTAATCAAGCAGAGATTTTAGATGGCTGGACGGCTTTAATGTATGCTATCGATGAAGGGTTTGTTGAAATCGTTAGGTTGTTATTAAAAAATGGCGCGGATGTTAATCAACCCGACAACAATGGCGGAAGCTGTTTAATGCTAGCAAGTTTTAAAGGAAATATTGATATTATTATATTGTTATTAAAAAATGGTGCCAAGGTCAATCACACAGATAAGAATGGCTCCACAGCTCTGCGTCTAGCCAAAGATTTTAGGCATTCTAAAATCGCAGAAGTTTTAGAACAGCATGGAGCAGTATAAAAATTTTTACAACGCCGCCATTTTTAGCAGGACGTCGACCATGCGGTGAGAAAAACCCATTTCGTTGTCATACCATGACAACACCCGCACCAACGTGCTTTTTTCGCCCGATTTGGCGCGCGCCGATGTTTCCAACAAATCGACGCAACCGCTGGCGGCCATGCCGTTGAAATCAATCGACACCAGCGGCAGGTTGGTGGTGGTGAGAATATTTTTCAGCGCACCCGTTTCGGCGGCGGTGAAGAAGCCATGAAGTTCACTGGTGCTGACCGCGGTTTTTAACACCGCCACCAAATCGACGCAGGACACATTGACCGTCGGCACGCGCATCGACGCGCCATCCAGCTTGCCCTTCAAACTGGGAATGACCTCGCCAATCGATTTGGCGGCACCGGTCGAGGTGGGAATCATCGATGTTGCGGCGGCGCGGGCGCGGCGCAGGTCCTTATGACTGCTATCAACAATATTTTGGTCGCCGGTGTAGGCGTGGATGGTGGTCATGAAGCCATTTTGGATGCCGACCTTATCCTCCAAAATTTTTGCAATCGGCGCGAGGCAATTGGTGGTGCAGGACGCCGCCGACACAATTTTATCGGCCGCCGTTAATATATCGTGGTTGACGCCGTAGACGATGGTTTTATCCGCACCCTTTGACGGGGCCGACACCAGAACTTTTTTCGCGCCCGAGGTCAAATGCACCGCGGCCTTTTCTCGGTCGTTAAATTTGCCCGAACATTCCAGCACAATATCGACCCCCAATTTTTGCCAATCAATTTCTTTGGGGTCCTTGATTTGGCTGTAGGCGATGCGGCCAAAACCAATATCCAAACCATCGTCGGTCGCGGTGACCGCGCCAGGGTAGATGCCGTGCGCCGAATCATATTTGAACAGATGCGCCATGGCCGCCGCCGCGCCCGGGCTGTTGATGGCGACCAGCTTTATTTTTTTGTTAAAATCAGGGTGCTTCACCAGGGCGCGAAGCATCAGCCGGCCGATGCGGCCAAACCCGTTGATGGCGATATTGGTCATGCGGTTTTTTTTCTCCGTTTTTTATTTATTTTTTTGGCTGGTTTTTCTTTCAGCGGGTCAAGGCTGATGTGCGGCCAAGCCTTTTTCAAATAGTCATAGCCGGTTATCAACGTCAAGGCCGCCGCGCCCCACAACAACACAATGCCGATGGCGCGTATCGGCAAACCAAAAAGTTGGTCGAGGTGGACAATCAAAAACCCGAGCGAAATCATCTGCGCCGTGGTTTTCCATTTTGCCAATTTGCTGACCGGCATTTTGATATTAATTTCTGACAAAAATTCGCGCATGCCGGAAACCCCAACCTCCCTTATCAAAATCAACATGGCGGGAATTAAATTAATGCCGTAGATTGTTTTATCGGCGACCATCAGCAACAGCACCGCCATCACCATTATTTTATCCGATATCGGGTCGAGCATGCGGCCAAAATTACTGACCCGTTTGTCGCGCCGCGCCAACCAACCATCCAAATAATCGGACAGGCCGGCCAAGGCGTAGATGCCAAGGTTGACCCAATCGTAAAAAGCGGTTTGGAATGACCAGCAGTAGGCAAAAAGCGGCACCGCCAAAATGCGATATAGGGTTAGTAAATTTGGCCAATAGCGGCGTTCGATAAACATGTTTAATGGTTGGTGTTAATTGGTAAGGGGGCCGGTTGATTCGCCACCCAATAGGTGGATGTGGAAATGGGGAACCTCCTGGTGGCCATGCGCCCCATGGTTGGTGATAATGCGATAGCCGGTTTTATCGACGCCGCTGTCGGCGGTAATTTTTTCGACCAATGCCCAAAACCCAACCTGTTCGTCGGGCGTGGCGTGGCGTGTGAAATCAGAAAAGGAAACATAGTCACCCTTGGGGATAACCAAAAGATGAATTTTTTTTCGCGGGTGAATATCGTGAAAGGCCAAGGCGACCGCGTTGTCGGCAAATTTTTTACAAGGGATTTCCCCGCGCAAAATTTTGGCAAAGATATTGTTGTTGTCATAATTCGTCATTGAATTCATGGGCGTCATCGGCGTCATAATGTTACAGCTTGTTGCCTAGCAAAAACAAGCAATGATTTCAATCTTGTTTTGCTGGTGGCGCATTTTTGATTTTTTATCACACCGCGATATTGTCAATCAGCCGCGCCCGACCCAAATGCGCCGCCACCAACAAACGGCTTGGTTGCCGCGCGTCATGGGCCGGCGATAAATTATCGGCGGTGCGCCATTCCAAATAATCGATTTTGTGAAAACCGCCGGCCAATAAATCGTTTGTTGCATCAGCGAAAACAGCGCGCGCATCAGCCGCCGCCAATAATTTTTGGGCGGTGGCCTGCAATGTTTTAAACAGCAAGGGCGCGATGGCACGTTCGTCGGCGGTTAGATATTGATTGCGCGATGACATGGCCAAGCCGTCATTGTGGCGCACCGTTGCCGCGCCGATGATGGTGATGGGGAAATTTAAATCCTGCGCCAATTTTTTTATAATCATCAATTGTTGATAATCTTTTTCACCGAACACCGCGACGTCGGGCATGGTTTGCAAAAACAATTTGGTAACGATAAGGGCAACGCCGTCAAAATGCCCGGGGCGTATTGCGCCGCATAATATATTGGCGAGCGACGGCACCGCCACCGTGGTTGAAAAATCGGCGGGGTAAATATCGGCCGGGCTGGGGGTGTAAATCACCGGCACCGCCATGGTGGTTAATTTGGCAATGTCGTCGGCCAAGGGGCGCGGGTAACGTTCGATATCCTCGCTGGCCGAAAATTGTTTGGGGTTAACAAAAATTGACGCCACCACCAGGTCGCTTTTTTCTTTGGCGGTTTTTACCAACGACAAATGCCCGTCGTGCAACGCCCCCATGGTCGGCACGAAGCCAATTTTTTTACCCAATTTTTTTTCGCCAGCGATAAATTCGCGCATGGCGGTGATGCTGGTGATGATGGTTGGCGTCATGTTTTTCTTTGCAATTTTTTTTTAGTTTTTTTCTTTGTAGGTTTCTTCGTCCCGTGGGAAATCGCCATTTTTAACCGCTTGCGCGAAATCGCTGGTCGCGGTTTGAATTGTTTTATCAAGCGTGGCAAATTGCCGCACGAACCTGGGTTTTTTGCGTTGGTGGTAGGTAATGCCGAGCATGTCGTCGGCCACCAAAACTTGCCCGTCGCAATCGGCCCCCGCCCCGATGCCGATGGTGGGAATTTTTACCGCGTTGGTTATTTCACGTCCCAGGCCGGCCGCCACCGCCTCGACCACTATTGCGAATGCGCCGGCGCGTTCGACGGCAAGGGCGTCGTCGATAATCCGTGGCCAATCTTTTTTATCGATGCCCTGCGCCTTGAACCCGCCGAGTTGCTTGGCGCGTTGCGGCAACAACCCGACATGCCCCATTACCGGAATGCCGGCCGACACCACACCGCCGATGGTCTCGGCCATTTCCTTGCCGCCCTCGATTTTCACACCAGCGACTTTTAATTCTTGGCCGGCCGGGTCATGGGCGGTGGTTTCCTGCATCACGCGGCGGCAATTGGCGATTGCCTCGGGCGTGGTTTTTTCGACCGTGCCAAACGGCATGTCAATCACCACCAAGGATTCTGGCGCGCCCGCACGCACCGCTTGGCCGTGTCTTATCATCATCTCGAGCGTGACCGGCAGGGTGCTGTCAAAGCCATAAAGCACCATGCCGAGCGAATCCCCGACCAACAAGACATCGGTGGCGGGCGCGCATAGGGCGGCCATCGGGTGGGTGTAAAGCGACAGGACGACGATTTTTTCGCGCCCCTTCATGGCTTGTAATGCGGGGATGGTATTGGCGGGCAAGGTGGTAAAAAATAAAAAATTGATTAGCGAAGACGGCCATAGCAATTTCATACATTTGCTATAGGGGCCAAGCATATCATACACCAACCGGCGGGTGTTTTTCAATCAGATTGCTGGCAGGGTTATGGCAAGGTTGCCGGCTATGATTGCTCGGCCTGCAATAGTTTTATTTTTATATTTAACCCGCCGCCGTAACCGCCAATGCCGCCGTTTTTTGCCACCACGCGATGGCATGGCACAAAATAACATATCGGGTTGCGGCCAACGCCGTTTTTGGCGACCGCGCGATGGTGGCTGTCGATTTTTTTGGCCAAATCAAAATAAGAAATGGTTTGACCATAACCCACCGCGAACAACGCGCGCCACACCCGTTGTTGAAATGCGGTGCCGATAAGGCGCAGGTTGGGCGTGGCATCGCCCCTTTGCCATGATTGCAATTGTGCTTGCCAATGTTTTGTTTCGGGCGCGGTCATGGCTCGGCATTGTTCCTTGCGCAGGGAAAAACGCCGCAACCAATTATCATATGTTGGGGTAATGTCATTATCAGAATCACCATCGATAAATTCCAGTGCCAACAATTGTTGGCCGCAGGTCATAACCGCCGCCGGCATTATGCTGTGCGCTATCGTGATGGATAATCGGCCATATAAAACCTCGCCCGTAACAACAGGGTTGGTGTCGATGGTGATGTTGCTTGTCATATTGTTTGCCGCACGGGCGATGGATTGGTGTGTGCCATGCTGGGTGCGGTGGCTGGCGGGGGATAAAAAACTTGCTGTTGGCATGACAAAAATTTATTTCATTATAGAACGATTCCCCGCATCGACAAGCCAAAAAATTCGCTTTTTCTTAATAAAGCTTCATTTTTTTGTGGTTGAAAAGCTAGGCGTTTTTCATTACAGGTGTTGGACAACTTTTAATTATATTCTCACCCCCCAACAAAAAAACTTGCCAACAAAACCTGACCAACCCATGGCAACAAAACCAAAAAAATCGATTTATTTTTTTCAAGAGGGCAAGGCCGACGGCCAGTCGACTGATAAAAACCTGCTGGGCGGTAAGGGCGCCAACCTGGCCGAGATGTGCAACCTTGGCCTGCCGGTGCCGCCGGGTTTTACCATCACGACCGAGGTTTGCAATGATTATTACAAGGACGGCAAAAAATTACCCGAAGCTTTAAAAAAAGACATTCGCCTTGCCATGGCGCGGTTGGAAAAAATCACCGGTTATGAATTTGGCTCGAGCGATAACCCATTGTTGGTGTCGGTGCGGTCGGGGGCGCGGGTGTCGATGCCCGGGATGATGGACACGGTGTTGAACCTGGGGCTGAATGATACATCGGTGCTGGGGTTAAAAAACAAAACCAACGATGGCCGGTTTGCGTTTGATAGTTATCGCCGATTCATTCAAATGTATGGCGAGGTGGTGTTGAACGTGGCCGAGGAGCATTTTGATAATATTGTCGAGGCGGCGCGTAATTTAAAAAACGTGCAATATGATTCCGAATTGGCCGAGCAAGATTGGCAAAAAGTTATCGTCGATTTTAAATCGGTGGTCAAAACACATACCGGCCACGACTTCCCACAAAACCCCGAGGAACAATTATGGGGCGCAATCGCCGCGGTGTTCGAAAGTTGGATGTCGCACCGCGCTATCGTTTATCGCAAACTTTATAATTACCCCGAGGGCTGGGGCACCGCGGTCAATGTGCAATCGATGGTGTTTGGCAACATGGGCAATGATTGCGCGACCGGTGTGGCCTTTACCCGCGACCCATCGACCGGCGAAAATATTTTTTACGGCGAATTTTTGGTCAATGCCCAGGGCGAGGATGTGGTGGCGGGGATAAGAACGCCGCAGGCCCTGACGAAAAAATCACGCCTGACGCGTGGCGATGAAAAACCATCGATGGAGGAGGCGATGCCGATAGCTTACAAGGAACTATGCCGAATCCGCGACCTGTTGGAAAAACATTACCGCGACATGCAGGACATGGAATTCACCGTGCAACGCAACAAATTATTCATGTTGCAAACCCGCAACGGCAAACGTTCGACCGCCGCGGCGTTAAAAATTGTCTGTGATTGGGTGGCCGAGGGGCTCTTAACCAAAGAAGAGGCCTTGATGAAAATAGAACCCAGCACGCTCGACCAGGTATTGCACCCCATCATCGACCCCAATGCTGAAAAAAAGATTTTTTCAAAGGGCCTGCCGGGTAGCCCGGGCGCGGCGTCGGGGCAATTGGTTTTCACCGCCGATGACGCCTTGCAATGGGCGGACGAGGGCAAAACCGTTATGTTGGCGCGGGTCGAAACATCGCCCAAAGATGTGCATGGCATGAACGCCGCGGCCGGTATTATCACCGCGCGCGGCGGCATGACATCGCACGCCGCGGTGGTGGCACGCGGCATGGGTCGTGCCTGCGTGGTTGGCGCGTCTGAACTTTCGATAAATGTTGAGCAGGGCACGATGACGGCGCGCGGCGTAACATTGCGCAAGGGGGATTATGTCGCTATCGATGGGTCGACCGGTGAGGTTTTTGCCGGCAAATTAACCACCATCGAGCCAAGCATCAGCGGCGATTTCGGCACCGTCATGACCTGGGCCGATGAGGTGCGGCGATTGAACGTGCGCACCAACGCCGACACGCCGGAGGATTGCCGCACCGCGCGCAAATTTGGCGCGGAGGGGATTGGCCTGTGCCGCACCGAACATATGTTTTTTGAACCATCGCGCATTCGCGCGGTGCGCGAAATGATTTTGGCCGATTCGGAGGAAGACCGCCGCCGCGCCCTGGCCAAAATCGAACCGATGCAACGCCAAGATTTTATCGATATTTTTACCATCATGGCCGGCACGCCGGTAACGATAAGGTTGCTTGACCCGCCGCTTCATGAATTTTTACCGAAAGAGCCCGCCGATTGCCAAGAACTGGCCGATAGCTTGGGCCTGTCGGTCGAGCGGATTCAAAAACGCGTCGAGGAGTTGCACGAATCGAACCCGATGCTTGGCCATCGCGGTTGCCGATTATTGAACTCCTATCCCGAAATTTGCGAGATGCAGGCACGCGCCATATTTTCGGCGGCGGCGGCGGTGTTTGCCAACACCAAAAAATTGGTCGCCTGCGAGGTGATGATTCCCCTGGTGGGCTTAGAATTGGAATTGACAAAACTGGCCGATATTATCGACCGCGAGGCGGCGATTGTAATGCAACAACAGGGCATAAAATTAAGTTACAAAATCGGCACGATGATAGAATTGCCGCGCGCCGCATTGATTGCTGGCGAAATTGCCAAGCGTGCCGAATTTTTTAGCTTTGGCACCAACGATTTAACCCAGACGACATTCGGCCTGTCGCGCGATGATTCCAGTAATTTTTTGGACCATTACGAACAAAAGGGAATTTTGGAACATGACCCCTTCGCAACGCTCGACACCATCGGGGTTGGTGAATTGATGCAAATCGCCAAGGAACGCGGCCGCAAAACCCGCAAGGATTTAAAACTGGGGATTTGCGGCGAACATGGCGGCGACCCGGCGTCGATTATATTTTGCCACGCCATCGGGTTGGATTATGTTTCTTGTTCGCCCTATCGCGTGCCGATAGCGCGCCTGACGGCGGCGCGGGCGGTTATCGCCGAAAAAATGGCGAAGCGCGACGGCAAAAACGTGCGGTTGAAGAAATAATTATTTTTTGGTAGATTGCAAAAATGAGAATTTTGGTAACTGGCGGGGCCGGCTTTATCGGCAGTTGCTTCGTCCGCGATGTTTTGGCGGCGCAAAATATTTTACCTGTCGAGCGTTTGGTGAACCTTGATAAATTAACCTATGCCGGCAATTTGGATAATCTGTTACCGATTGCCAACGACCCGCGTTATGTTTTTCAACGCGGCGATATCGGCGATGAACAATTGGTGACAAAGATTTTGCAAACCGAACATATTGACGCCGTGGTGCATTTCGCCGCCGAAAGCCACGTTGACCGGTCGATTTTATCGCCCGATGATTTTATCACCACCAACATTGTCGGCACCGCGCAATTGTTAAAATCTTGCCATGGTTATTGGCAAAATTTGCCGGCGCAAGAAAAATCGCAATTTCGTTTTTTGCATATTTCGACCGATGAGGTTTTTGGCTCGCTCGAAAAAAATGACGCGCCGTTCGATGAAGCCAGCCCCTATCGCCCCAATAGCCCCTATGCCGCGTCAAAGGCTGGGGCGGATCATTTGGTGCGGGCCTACCACCATACCTATGGCTTGCCGACCATCATCGGCAATTGCACCAACAATTATGGGCACTATCAATTTCCAGAAAAATTTATCCCGCTGATGATTACGCGCGGCCTGAGCGGTGAGGCGATGCCGATTTATGGCAAGGGCGAAAATATTCGTGATTGGTTGTTTGTCGGCGACCATGCGCGGGCATTGATGATGATATTGGCGGCGGGCAAGGTGGGGGAGGTTTACGGCATCGGCGGCAATGGCGAATGCGATAATTTATCGCTTGCCAAGCTCATCGCCGACCTGCTGGATAAATTACAACCGAAAAAAAATAGCTACCACGCGCAATTGACCTATGTCAAAGACCGCCCGGGTCACGATTTTCGTTATGGCATGAATATCGCAAAGATAGGAAAAACCTTGGGTTTTAAGCCGATGCTTGATATAGAAAAAGGCTTGGCATTAACCGTCGCCTGGTATTTGCAAAACCAAGATTGGGTGAAGCGTGTGGTGAGTGGCGATTATCAGGATTGGCTGAAAAAAAATTACGGCGCGCGCCAACCATAAAAAATTGATAGCGGGTAAAATAAATCATGAGTGATAAAAAAAGAAAAGGTATTATTTTGGCGGGCGGGTCGGGCACGCGCCTTTACCCCATGACGCGCGCCATGTCGAAACAATTGTTGCCGATATATGATAAGCCGATGATTTATTATCCTTTAAGCGTTTTGATGCTGGCCGGCATTCGCGAGGTGATGATAATCTCCACCCCCGAGGACACGCCGCGCTTTGGCCAATTGTTATCAGACGGCCAACAATGGGGCATGGATTTTCATTATAAGGTGCAGGCGACGCCCAACGGCCTGGCCGAGGCCTTGATTTTGGCCGAGGATTTTTTGGCCGGCGCGCCATCGGCTTTAATCCTGGGCGACAATGTTTTTTATGGCAATGACATGTCGGATATTTTATTGCGCGCCAATGCAAAGCAAGATGGCGCGTCGGTTTTTGCCTATCACGTGACCAACCCGTCAGATTACGGCGTTGTCGAATTTGACAAAAACAACCGCGTGCTAAGCCTGGTTGAAAAACCGACCGCGCCGAAATCAAACTATGCGGTTACCGGATTATATTTTTACGACGCAACGGCATCGGCGCGCGCCAAAAAAATAAAACCATCGCCGCGCGGCGAATTGGAAATTACCGATTTGAACAATGATTATTTGCGCGATGAAAAATTGTCGGTTGAATTGTTGGGGCGCGGCCAGGCATGGCTTGACACCGGCACGCCCGATGCGCTTATCGCCGCGGCGCAATTTGTCGCCACCATCGAAAATCGTCAGGGGTTAAAAATTGCCTGCCCCGAGGAAATTGCGTGGCGGCAACAATGGATAAACGACCAGCAATTGGAAGCCCTGGCCAAGCCATTGGCAAAAAATGATTACGGGCAATATCTAAGACGTATTTTAACCACCGGACGTTAAGACGACATGACAAAAGCATCTTTACCATCATCCGCAAGAAATGCGCGTCGCAAGGCCGGCAAAAAAATTCTGTCGGTGATTGTGCCGGTTTATGAAAATGCGGGGAGCCTGACCGATTTGTTTGCCGCCTTAAAAGATGTTGAAAAAAAAATCGCCGCCGATGATGTGGGGTTAGAATTGTTGTTCGTCAATGATGGGTCGCAAGATAATTCGTTGGAAAAATTATTATCATTCAAAAAAACCCGCCCCGCCACCAAAATTATCGACCTGAGCCGTAATTTTGGCGAGATGGCCGCGACCAAGGAAGCGTCAAAATTTGTGACCGGCGATTGTTTTTTATCGCTGGCCGCCGATTTGCAAGACCCGCCGCAATTGATTGTCGAGATGGTCGAATGGTGGTTGCGCGGCGAGCGATATGTCATTGCGGTGCGGCGGTCACGCCAAGACCCGTTTATCAGCAAATTGCTGTCGGGGTTTTATTATTGGTTGTTGCGCATGCTGGTGGTAAAAAATTTTCCAAAGGGCGGATTCGACATGGCATTGATGGATAAGGTTTTTCTGCCATTTTTTCAGCAGGGCAGTAAAAGTTTTTTTGCCGCCATTTTATCGCACTGGCTTGGTTTCACGCCAAAGGTTATTTATTACGACCGCGTTGCCCGAAAATACGGCAAATCAAAATGGACGTTCGGCAAAAAACTCATCGCCTTTTTGGATATTTTTCTTGGCTATTCGGCCAAGCCGATTCGCCTGATGTCTTTGCTTGGGCTGTTGGTCGCCGCCGCCAGTTTTGGTTTTGGCATCTATGCCGTGGTTGACCGATTTTCCGGCGCGCAGGTGGTGCCGGGTTATGCGTCGTTGTTTGCGATGGTGGCATTTTTGCTCGGGCTGGTGATATTGATGCTGGGCATTATCGGCGAATATATTTGGCGAGTATTTGACGAAACCAACAAACGCCCGTCGGCGGTGATAAAAGATTTTTACGAATAGGCAATGATGATGTTGGAATTATGCAAATTGGTTAACCTGCCACGGGTAGACGATGAGCGCGGTTCATTGTCCTTTGTCGAGGAAAACAATCACGTGCCATTCGCCATCGCCCGAATTTTTTATCTTTACGATATTGCAAATGGCGCAACCCGTGGCGACCATGCGCATAAACGTGCAAAGCAATTTTTTATTGCCATTCATGGTTCGTTCGATATTATGCTGGATGATGGCCAAGCGACAAAAAAAATAACCTTGGATAAACCCGATGTTGGGTTATATGTGCCGGCGATGATATGGTCGCGGCTGGATGGTTTTTCGCAAGGCGCGGTTTGTTTGGTGCTGACCGACCAATTATATGACGCGGACGATTATATTCGCCACCACCCGGAATTTTTAACCGCGGTAAAAACATCGGCTAAGCAAGGCGCGTAACCATGGTCGATTTTTTAAATTTAAAACCCCAGCACCAGCAGGTTGAAAAACAATTGCAGGCCGCCCTGACCCGCGTGTTGCAATCGGGCATATTGGTGTTGGGCAAGGAATTGCAGGCGTTTGAAAAATCATTCGCCGATTATTGCGGCGTTAACCACGCCATCGGGGTTGGCAATGGGTTGGAGGCTTTGCATTTAATTTTGCGCGCCATGGGGATTGGCGACGGCGACGAGGTTATTGTGCCGAGCAACACCTACATCGCCAGTTGGCTGGCGGTTTCATACAGCGGCGCAACGCCGATACCGGTTGAACCCGACGCCGCGACCCACAATATCGACGCCAAAAAAATTGAACAGGCGATAACCAAAAAAACCCGCGCGATTATGGCAGTGCATTTATATGGCCAACCATGCGCGATGGATGAGATAAACACCATCGCCCAACAACATGGATTGAAAGTCATCGAGGATGGCGCGCAGGCGCAGGGTGCAATTTATCGCGGCCGCCGCGTTGGCGCGTTGGGCGACGCGGCGGGAATAAGCCTTTACCCGGGGAAAAACTTAGGCGCATTGGGCGATGGCGGCGTGGTCACCACCAATGACGAGGCTGTGGCGCGCCGTGTGAGGATGCTCCGCAATTATGGGTCGGAAATAAAATATGTCAATGAATTGCAGGGTTACAATTCGCGGTTGGATGAATTGCAGGCGGCGTTTTTGTTGGCGAAATTGCCACACCTGGACGAATGGAATGACCAACGCAAAAAAATTGCGGCGCGTTATTTGGCCGAATTGCAACATTGCGAAACAATTATTTTGCCACGGGTTATTGATGGTGCCGACGCGGTGTGGCATTTATTTGTCGTGCGGGTGAAAAATGGCCAGCGCGATAAATTGCAACAACATTTGACGCGGGCCAACATTGGCACGTTGATTCATTACCCTATCGCGCCACATTTGCAATCGGCTTACAAAAACTTGGGCTATAAAATTGGCGATTTCCCCATTGCCGAAATGTTGCAGGGCGAGGTTATCAGCCTGCCGATTTACCCATTCATGCCCGAGGGCGACATTGCGGCGGTGATTACGGCGGTGAAGGAATTTAATGGCTGAGAATAGAAAAAATAAAGCTTTTTTCTACTTGCAAGTATAAAGAATCTTATTACAATTAAGGGATGAAGAGTTGGGGAAAGTTGTTTTTCTTCGTGCTGTTGTGTTTTGCGCCGTATCATCGCGGCGCGGCCGATGTTGTGCCGTTTTTTTCGCCGTCGACCGATTGCGAAAATCGGTTGGTGGCGATGGTGGCGTCGGCGCGGGCCAGCGTCGACGTGGCGGCCTATGCCCTGAATAATGAAAAAATAACCAACGCGCTGTTGGCGGTTGACCGCAACAAAATTCATTTGCGTATTTTGGCCGATAAGTTACAGGCCAGCGGAAAAAATTCGCGCGTCAAACAATTGCACAATGCCGGGGTTGATATTCGCGTGCACAGCGTGCACCGCATTCAACATAACAAATATGTGGTGGTGGACGACAAAAAAATAATGACCGGGTCGTTTAATTTCACCGAAAGCGCCAGCAAACACAACGCCGAAAATTGCGTTTTCATAACCGACAACCAACCGGTGGCCGACGCCTATCAACGAAATTTTAACAAATTATGGACCGAAAACACCAAAGAAAAATCTGACGCGTGGTTTGAATCCCGCTAGTTTAGTATATTGGGCATGGCCATAGAACCAAACTTGTTGCCACTAGCAATTATTTCGCGCCGTGTTTTTCGAGAAGGGCTATCATTTCCCATTGTTTTTTGGTTTGAGCAATACTTAATGCCGTTACACCACCCTCGCCATATTGATTTATATTTGCGCCATTTTTTAATAATAATTCAGCTACTGATACTTGCCCATAAACACTCGCCACCATCAAGGCTGTTATGCCACCCTCACCATATTGATTAACATTTGCCCCCTTCTTTATTAATAACGCCGCGATGGCGGTTTGTCCTTGACCGCTCGCCACCGTCAATGCTGTCCTTCCATCTTTGCCCGCTTGATTAACATTCGCGCCATTTTTTATTAAAAGTTTTACTATATCTATTTTCCCATTCGATATCGCATATATTAGAGCGGTGTCGCCTTTTTTGTCCGCTTGATTAACATTGGCATCATATTTTATTAAAATTTTTGCTATAGCTGTCAATCCAGATTCACTCGCCAGCATCAAAGCTGTTAAGCCATCTTTAGTGGCTTGATTAACATCCGCACTATTTTTTAGTAATAATTCAGCCATATCAACTTGTCCTTCCATGCTCGCAATCATCAAAGCGGTTGCGCCAGCAGTTGCGCCATCTTTAGTGGCTTGATTAACATCCGCACTATTTTTTAGTAATAATTCAGCCATATCAACTTGTCCATTTCCACTCGCATATATTAAAGCTGTCCAACCATTCTTGTCGCCTTGATTAACCAACGATTTGTTGGCGGCAATCATCGATCGCACCTTGTTAATATCATTTGATTTTATCGCCTGAATCAAATCGTCTATTGGTGCGGCGGTGGCGTGCGTGGCCAGGCCAAGCAACATAAAAAATAATAGGGCAATTTTCTTCATCATTCTGCGACTATAGTCAAAATTGTAATAATTCGTCAATTCTAAAAAAAAACCAAAGTTTTACTTCGCGCCGTGTTTTTCAAGGAGGGCAATTATTTCCGGTTGCTTGGCCTGTTGCGCCATGGTTAATGCCGTGGCATTGCCCGCGCCATATTGGTTAACATTTGCGCCATTTTTTATTAACAATGCGGCGACGGCGGTTTGCCCCTTCATGCTGGCCAACATCAACGGCGTGTCGCCGGCTTTGTTGGCTTGGTTAACATTTGCGCCATTTTTTAATAATAATTTGGCGACATCGGCCCGCCCCGCCAATGCCGCCACCATCAACGGTGTGGTGCCGACAATCGCCGATTGGTTGACCCGCGCACCATGTTGTATCAAGCTTTGCACGATGGCGGTTTGCCCGGCCAGGCTGGCGAATATCAATGCGGTGTTGCCGTCTTTATCGGCCATGTCAACCCGCCCGCCATGTTTTATTAGGGATTGCACCGTGGCCAATTGGCTTAATCCGCTGGCACTGGCCAGTATCAGGGCGTTTGCGCCACGATGGTCGGGTTGGTTAACGCGTGCCCCCGACCCAATTAACAATTCCACCACGGCGGTTTGCCCATTGGTGGCGGCATACATCAACGGCGTGCGGCCATTGCGGTCGGGTTGGTTAACGTCGGCACCATTTTTTATTAATAATTTATCGACGTCGATTTGCCCCATGCCGCTGGCGACTATCAATGGCGTTACGCCATTTGGGTTGGCTTGGCTAACTATCGATTTGTCGGCGGTAATGAAGGATTGGATTTTATTGCCATCGCGCAATTTTATTGCCTGAATAAAATTATCTATCGGCGCGGCCATAACCCGTGGTGCGTATGTTGCCACCCCCAACAACATGAAAAATAACCGGACAATTTTTTTCACCATTTCTTCGCTATGCAATAATTATAGTAAAAATTGCAATAACGAGTCAATTATAAAAAAAAATTATAATGCCAAAACCTGCCCGTCGTAAAGCGGCATGACATGGGGAAAGCCGAGGGTGGCACATTGCGCGGTGATTTTTTCCTGGTCCATGAAAATGCTTAAATGGGTAAGGAAGGCACGTTCCGGCCGCACCCGCGCCACCCAAGACAGGGTGTTGGCGAGGTTGCTGTGACTGCCGTGTGGTTTTATTTGCAAGGCATCGACCACCCATGTTTTCACACCGGCCAGGGTGGCGAAGGCCGCATCGTCCAGCCCCGATACATCGGTCGAGTAGGCAAAATCGCCGATGCGAAAACCGGTGGAAATGCCCAACCCATGTTGTTGTTGAAAGGCAATGATTTCCGTTTTGCCGACCATGAATTTTTTGCCGTAACCGATAATATTGGGCGACAACAGCGGTGGGTAAAAAATCGATATATCGCCTGCTGGCTTATCGGCGGGCGAATTTTGCGCCATGGTTTTTTGGCGCGGAAAAACATAGTCGAATTTTTTATAAATCTTGGCAAAACATTCGTGGGTAAAAAATGCCGGAATCGCCTGGCCGCGTTGCAACATCAATGGGCGTAAATCGTCGACGCCATGGCAATGGTCGGCGTGGTCGTGGGTGAATAACACCGCCGATATGTCGGTGATATGTTCGCGCAACAATTGATGGCGCAGGTCGGGGCCGGTGTCGATTAATATTTTATCATCGCCGTTTTGAATATACAGCGAACAACGGGTGCGGTTGTTTTTTGGGTTATGGGGGTCGCAATCGCCCCAGCCAAAGGCAAGATTGGGCACCCCCGACGACGTGCCCGACCCCAAGACAATAATCTTCATGGTTTTTTTTATAGGCGAGTCGGGCAATAAAATCTATATCGCGGTTTATTAAGCATGGGGCAACATTATCGCCCCTTTGCTCAACGGCGGTAGCATCTTGCCCTCAAACAGCGAAGCGATAGGGCTAACAAATTGTCCTTAGTGGAAACGCATAAATCGTAGCGGATAAATGGGTGAGAGATAAAAACTATCCCGCCTTTTATTCTGCCATCCGCTTAACGCTTCAGATAAGCCCTATCCCGCCTTTTATTCTGCCATCCGCTTCAGATAAACACTATCTCACTTTTGCTCAACTGCGGTAGCCTCTGATTCCCCGCGTAGCGGAAGTCTTGGTAGCGGATGAGGGATTTGAACCCCCGACCCGCGATATGCGTCAAGCATATCGCAACATAAATTAATGATGCAAAATTCCACGTTGTTGGTAGCGGATGAGGGATTTGAACCCCCGACCTTAGGATTATGATTCCCGCGCTCTACCGCTGAGCTAATCCGCCAAAGAATTTTTTCTGTTGGTTGTTATTATGAAAGGCGGGGTTAAAAGTCAAGTTATAACATTTTTATAAATATCCTTGTTTTATGAGATAATAATCTTAATTTCATTAATGCAATCCTTAAACTTTTTATCAGCTTCTTGTAAATGCTCCTCATTCTTTAAAGCAATAAAAGCCCTTCTAACCGTATCTTGGCTCGTTGTATTTGCATCTATTTGTCTCTTGCTGTCGGGGTCGCCAACTTCAATAGGTCGGGTGCAAAAAATATCTTGAATGGCAGAAATATATTTATAAATATTTTTATTGTAGTTCTTTTTATTGTTTCTATCTGTTGTAAAATTAACTATATTTTTATAAACATTAAGTGCTGCGTCTTGCTGGTTCGTATAGTCTCTTCTTAATAAAGTAGCGCCATACTTTGGCATGTGTTCACTGTTTTCTTGTCCATAAGTTTCATAAGGGCTTTTATACCAATCAATAACATTTTGCAGATTCTGCAATTTATCAAAGCTTAAACCTCTCTCATCAAGCGATGTTTTTATAAAATATTTTTGATTTATTTTTTTATACCAACAAATACAAATACTAGCTACAAATAGCATAACTATAAAATAAATAACCCAAATAATATAATTTTGAGTAATTGCATGCTCAAAAATTGTAAAAGAGATTTTTGTTTCATACGGCTTTGCAAATGAGCCCACCATTGCTATCGAGCCCGTAATAGCACCAATTAATGATAAAAACAAAGCAATTGGATTAATCGGCGACATAAGCACTTACTTATCCTTGCGCAGAAAATGCGATACCCTTAATTTAAAATGCGCGGTTCGACTTTTTCTTTTTGTTCTTCCAGGCTTAACCAATCGCCACGGTCGGCCGCCGAATCCATCAAATGGCGCAACGCCGTGACCGTTTCCTGGTGAAGCGGCAGGGTGGCCTGCATCTCTGACGATGACACGGTGAATTGCACAAATTCGTTGTTGAAAACCGCCTCGACCTTATCCACCAACAATGGTTGGTCGCCAAATATCCTTACCAATTCTTCCTTGTTCGGGTAATGAACGTCAAAATTTTGCTTGGCCAGGGTGTTTTCTTTTTGAAACGCCCGTGCCTCGTCCTGCTTGGCCAATGGCACCCGGGGGTTGACCAACACCTGGCGTTCGATATTTTCAAACATGTCGGCCATTTTTTTGTAAAGCCGTTGCGTTATCCAAAAACAAAATTCGCGCGCTTGGTTGGTCGCAATTTTCAGCGTCAGGCGATCCTCCCGCGTGTCGTAACTAACATTTAACAAAGTTATAAATTCGCGACCGGAATCTTCGTCGCCGTCCTGGCCATCGCCCTTTTTTACACTGGCAACGCCCGATTCCTGGCCACCGCGATTGCTGGGACGGCCGTTTGGCGCAACAAAAATGTTAGAATTTTTTTTTTCGTCGGTCATTTATTCACAGGGGACGGGGGGGAAATGATTGTTACCCATTATAGCTTATTTTTGCCATTTTATCAAGCCATGGCGTTTTTTACCCACCGACAATTTTATATGTGGTTTGCCGGCAAAAAATTCCTGGTCGATGCTGGCAAATGGGTCGGCAACGGCCGCGTCGTTTAATTTTACCCCGCCCTGTTCGACCAAACGTCGTGCCTCCGAATTGCTATCGGCAAAGCCAAATTGTTTGATAATGTCCAGCAAGCCGGTTTTCGCGCCGATGGTGATGCTTGGCAAATTGTCATCGCTCCCCGCGCCTTGAAAAACATTGGCGGCGGTGGCGGCGGCCTGGGCCTGGGCGTCCGCGCCATGGCATAATTTGGTGACCTCATCGGCCAGGGTTTTTTTTGCCTCGTTCAATTCCGCGCCCTGCAATTTTTCCAACTTGGCAATATCGTCAAGCGGCAGGTCGGTAAAAAGTTTTAAGAAGCGGCCAACATCGGCGTCCTCGACATTGCGCCAAAATTGCCAAAAATCATAGGGCGATAATTTTTCCTTATTCAGCCACACCGCGCCGGCCGCGGTTTTGCCCATTTTTGCGCCCGACGCCGTGGTCAACAATGGCGCGGTCAGGCCGAACACCGCCGACCCATTGACCCGCCTGGTCAAATCTATCCCCATGACGATATTGCCCCATTGGTCGGAACCGCCCATTTGCAACAGGCAACCATGATTTTTATTCAACACCATGAAATCATAAGATTGCAGAACCATGTAATTAAATTCCAAAAACGACAGGTTCTGTTCGCGGCTTAACCGCAGACGCACCGATTCCATCTGCAACATTTTATTCACCGAAAAATGCTTGCCGATATCGCGCAACATATCAATGTAGGATAAATCGGTCAACCAATCGGCGTTGTTCAGCATCATGGCGCGGTCGGCGGTAAAATCGATATAGGCGGAAAAAATTTTTTTGATGCCGACGATGTTGTTGTTGATGGCCTCGGGGGTCAGGATTTGCCGCGCCTCGTCCTTGCCCGATGGGTCGCCGACCAGGCTGGTGCCGCCGCCCATCAACACCAACGGCCGCCCGCCCGATAATTGCAAATGGCGCAACATCATAATCGCTATCAACGACCCGACATGCAACGAATCGGCGGTGGCGTCAAAACCAATATAACCGACTTGGTTTTTATTTTTTTGCAACAAATCATCTAACCCCGCCAAGTCGGTTGCCTGGTGCAAAAAACCACGGCTGGTAAGGCGATGCAGGAATTCCGATTTAACCGATGACATATTTTGTTTTTAAAAAATGATATTAGGGTTGCAGGGCGGCGTCGTTGCGGAGCACAGTGAAAAAATCGCGGCTCGGGTAACCATCGGCCACCATGCCATGGCTGTCTTGGTATTGTTGAATCGCTTGGCGCGTGTCGGGCCCTATCACGCCATCGGGCATTTTGTTTTTATCCAACAACCCCAATTGTTGCAAGGCATATTGCATGGCGATGACATCATCGGTTTGCCAATCGGGGATATTGGGGTTGATGGTTAATTGCGCGCTGGCATTGCCGGCGATAGAATCGGCGAGCAAGCCAATCGACAGGGCGAAGAAATTGGAGTTGTTCCATTTCTTAATCACAAAAAAATTATCCTCGACCAAAAAAATCGGACCCTGCGCCGACATTGGCACTAATATTGTGCCCTGATAAAAAAAATGGTCGCTTATCAAATTGCCATTAAGGTCGCGCACACCAAGCGACCGCCAATAGTGGAACGAGCGTTTGTTTTTGTCATTGATGTCGCGGTAGAGAAAATTGCTTGGCACCGTGACCACCTGCCCCCAGGAATCTTTCTCATTCCAACCCAATTGCGAGACAAAATTGGCGGTCGAAAAAATAATATCGGCCGGGTTGTTCCACAGGTCGCGCACGCCATTGCCGTCGCCGTCGACCGCGTATTTCAAATAGGTCGAGGGCATGAATTGCACCTGGCCCAGTGCGCCGGCCCAGGAGCTTAAAAAACCAGCTTTAACAAAAAATGATTGGAAGTGGTTTTGGTCGATAATTTTTAACGCCGCGATTAATTCGCTGGTAAAAAATTCGCGGCGTCGCCCCTCGTAAGCCAATGTTGCTAAGCTTAAAATAGCCGGCGTTCTGCCCATGTTCTGGCCGAACGTGCTTTCCAAACTCCAAAAAGCCAAAATAACCTCGCGCGGCACGCCGTATTTTTTTTCCACGGCGTCGAATATATCGCCGTATTTGATGGCATATTGCTTGGCGGTGGCGATGCGCTCGGCCGTGACCGTGCGGCTGTAATAGGTGCGGAAGCTCAAAATAAATTCGCCCTGCGCCCTATCCTTGGCGATACTGCTGGCCAGGGGTTTTTTTAATATTAAAAGATAATTGTTAATCGTCGCCGGCTGGACGCCCTCGGTTTTGGCACGCACCGCCACGGTTTTTAAAAAATCGGCGAAGCCGGCGGCATCCTTAGCGGCATCATTGCCTGCGTCCTTGGTTGCGTCCTTGCTTGCATCATTGCCACTGCCTTGGCTGGGCGATGGCGCGGCATTATCGCCTGCGGCCGGTTTGGCGGGCGTGCTTGATGGGGCGGCGACGTTGCCAGTGGTGCTATCGTTTTTTGGCGCGGGTTGCGCGGTGGATTTCGAGGATTTTTTTTGCTGCTGTTTTGTTACCGCTTGGCTGGCCGCCGGGTTTTTATTATCGGCAAACAACCTGGCCGATGGCAACATCGCCACCGCCCCGACAACAACCATGGCCAATAGGCGGTTGCAACGCAAACCAGTTGACAATAAAATGGTGAATTTCTTTTTCATTTGACGATATGTTATCGGTGGCTTCATGCCCTTTTGATAATGGTGCAATCAATAACAGGATGCCACGAGGCAGGCAAGTAAGAAAAAAGAAACATCGCGCGGGTTACAAAAAGCAACTTAATAACCCCGACCACCAATCGGCCATGGCGCGCCACAAATTCTTGGTCATAAAAAACGCGCGACAGGCTTTTTATAATTTGCTGGCGGTCGAACGAAGCTTGCGCCAACGCGCCAGATTTGCGCTGTTGGTGGAGGATTTTTTTTATTTTGCGCGGGCTTATCCAATTTAAACGTTGCCAATAATCTTTTGCATCGCTGACCTCCTTCTTATGGATTAAGGCATTGGATAAAAATATTTTTTTATAAAAAACCTTTTCGGTTAATTTTTTTGACAACAAATTGGGGATATGAAAATCGGGCTCGTAGGGGAAGCTGTAATTGGTGGAAATAAAATGAAAACGGCCAAGCGGTTTTAACAGGCGAATGATATTAACCAGCGCGGGCACCAGCGGCACCTGAAACATCACATTAATTGCATAGGCAAAATCAAAATCTTTTTCTTTTTTATCTTTGTAATCTTCGATAAAACAATTTTTAATCGTCGGCGATATATTGTTTTTTTTCGCATGGGCCAAAATAATTTTTTGCAAGGTCGCGTTTTTACCATAGGCCGGGGCGAGTGGTTCGACCGCCACCACCTGGAAGCCCTCGGCCTGTAATTGGCAGGCCAGCAAAAAAACACCAGCACCAATTTCCAACAACCTTGCGCCGCGCCGCAATTGTTGCAGGTCATTATCCAACCACGCCCGTGCCGCCTCGGCCTCTTTCTTATGCACCAAGAATGCCGCCAGCAAATCGGGCGCGTCGTGGCGCACGGTGGTTTCAATCGCCGCCAAAAATTTTTCCATGCCCGCCGGCAATGGCGGAGCGGTAAGGTTTATGGTTGGTGCGCGGCGTCCCATGGTTTTACAGCATCATCGCCTTCCACGCCAAACCCTCGCCCGCCATGAACGGCACCATGACCTGCGGGCCGTTAAGGATTTTTACCTCTTTTGCCACTTGCCAATCTTCCTCGACCAGCGCAAGTTTGCCCTGGTTTTTCGGCAGGCCAAAAAATGCCGCGCCATTGTTGCTTAAAAAATTTTCGAGCGCGGATAATTTTTTTACCTGGTCGAATGCCATGGCGTAGGATTCGACCGCGACCGGCGCGGAAAAAACACCGGCGCAACCGCAGGGGCTTTCTTTTTCATTTTTGGGGTGCGGTGCGCTGTCGGTGCCGCCATAAACCCGCGCAAACCCCGATGTCGCCAAATCGAGCAAGGCCTCGCGGTCTTCCTCGCGCTTGGCCACCGGCAGGCAATAATGGTGCGGGTTCAGGCCGGCCTTATAATCGCCGTTAAGCTTGGTGCGAAACATGTCATTGCGATTAACCAACAGATGATGTGCGGTAATGGTCGCGCCCAGATTATTGCCGGCGTTTTTTAAAAACGCCACCGCGCGGCGCGTGGTGATATGTTCGAGCGAAATTTTCAATGCCGGAAATTTTTCCAACAACCATGATAAAATGGTGTCGATAAATATCGCCTCGCGGTCAAAAATATCGACCGCGCGATTGTTTTTGTCACGGCCGACATATTCACCATGGATAAGCAGGGGGATGTTCTCCCGCGCCATCATCTGCAATATCGGCGTCATGGTTTCGATATCGCCGATGCCTTGGTCGCTGTTGGTGGTTGCCCCTTTCGGGTAGTATTTTATGGCGAAGAATTTTTTGGCGTGGTAATCGGCGGCAATTTTTTCCGCATCCATGGCGTGGTGCAAATAAAGCGTCATCAACGGCGTGAAGTCACCGGCGTTATTTTTGGTCGATAAATTTTGTTCGATGGATTTTTTATAATCAACCGCCATGTCGCCGTTGGTAACCGGTGGCGTCAGGTTGGGCATGATGGTGGCGCGGGCAAATTGCGCTGATGAAAATGGCAAGACCGAGGCCAACACATCCCCCTGCGCCATGTTATTTTGCCGCAGGTGCAGGTGGAAATCATCCGGCCGGGTAATGGTAAGAATCGTTTTGGGCATTATGATTATGGTGGCAAAAATAGGTAAGGTTAGGGCGATATATTCAACGGCAAAGCACCGATGGCTACCGATGGTTTTGCTATTACCCTATGCCCGATTCGCAAACCCACTTCAATGGCGGTGATTGATTTTGCGAGGCTAGGCAACGGCTACGGGCGATTGATGGTTTTCAGCCAGGATTTTTTGCCAAATTTTTTGTCCGATTTTTTAATCGCAACGGGAGCAATATCAGAAAATAATTTATAAAATAAATAAAATAATATCGTTACCGCGCCAAAATACCATAGGATAAAAACGAAGTTGCTATGTATAAAACTATGGTTTTTGGCCAGCATCATCCACGACAAACCGGTGGCCATAAAAATAAACAACATGCTTGCCCGTTCCCACCGGTATTTATTTTTTTTATAAAAATAATAAACCGATTGCAAGATACTGGTTATCATCAATAACCGAAATAACACACCACCACTTAAATAAAATAATTTCGTTACTTGCTCCATTGGCGTGTCTGGCCACGAATGCCAACCCATGTATCTTTTAAAAACATCAATCAAATGAATCGGCGTATCTATGCCCGTGCTACCGCCATATGTCCTCCTTGCCACATGCTCTTGGTAAATGCCGATAAGGTTTTCTATCAACCCATTGCCGTTCCAATTTTGCGCGGCGTGAATAAAAAGCGCGACCAAAAACCCCGCCACCCCAAGACCGCAAATCGTGATGAAGCCAACCAACGATTCGGCGCGGCCGTAACGCGGTTTGACCTTGAACATATCGATAAAAAATATCGCGCCGGCGAATAAAATCACCGCCGAAATAAATTCGTAAAGCATCAATGACCGCAAGGTGAAAGATAAAAACAACAATGCCAACCACAGCCAGCCGCGCCACGGATGACGTTTTTCCAAATAATACAACAGGCCGAACACCGCCGGCAAATACATCGCCCAGGTTGTCCAATATAAATGTTTGGCAAACACCACCACCCAGGGCGAAAAAACCATCGACAGGTAAAAAATAATGGCGAATGGTTTATCAATCGCGCGCCAGAATAAAAAACTCAGAAGCACAATAATTACCGCCAACAGCAAGCTATTGATGGCGTAAAATATCTTGATATCGGTGATGCCAAGGTTATTAAAAAGATAGGAATAGATTTTCCCCTGGAGCACAAATTGCGAGGTGTAATTGCCGCTCATGACAATTCGTTGTCTTGCCTCGGCCGGCGACATGGTAACAATTTTTCCACCGCCGAACAAATCGTCGTAAACCGCGACTTTATCCCTATCCCTGTTTTTCCAAAATTTATCATAATCATAGGTTTTTTCATGACTATCGAAAGCAAAAAGATTTTGATTGCCGGTTATCGGTATATCAAACCTATCGGCGACAATTTTTCCCAAAATATGAATTTCAGAATCGAGGTTAAAATCTTTAAACCAATCTTTATTGGCCGAACGAAATGTATCGTGGGCAAAATTGGTAAAGGCAATGATAACGCCGATAAGCGCAATCGCCAGTGGCGATAACAGGTATTTTTTTATCAATTCTTTCACCAAAAATCCTTACCAAACTAATGCTGGGCTCACAACCAAAATCATATCGGCAATATCATTGGGCTAAAATGTCACCGCTTGCGTGTCATATGGTGCGGGCGGAGGGAATTGAACCCACACTCTCCAGAGAGAACTAGATTTTGAGTCTAGCGCGTCTACCAGTTCCGCCACGCCCGCGCAAAAATATATGACTGGTGTTTTTTGGGATAAGCCAAGCAGAACCAAAAATCAAGGGATAAAAATCAGGTTATAAAAACACGTGGCAACCGCCGAAAAAACACCGCCAAAACAGCCTCTTAAAAATGTCGGCAAAAGACCTTGCGCCCTTTCCAAGTTTTCTTTATAGTAAAAACAATGAAAAATAGAATTAAAAATCATTCCGCCACCGACCAATTATTGGCGGGCAAAACTGGCAACATGGTGGGCGATATGCCCAACCCCGCCGCCACGGTGAGTTTCCGCCAGATGAAGGACGGCACCCGCGCCGATTACGAAATGCTTCGCCAATTTGAACAACCGCACAATGCCATGACCGCCGACCGGTTGTTGCGCGAATTAAAATTGGCCGAGGAAGAAACATTTCACGGATACAAAATAACGCGGCTGGAACATGCATTACAATCGGCGACCCGCGCCCTGCAGGACGGCGGCGACGACGATTGGGTGGTCGCAACCCTATTGCATGATATTGGCGATGGCCTGGCACCGCAAAACCACGACCGCTTTGCCGCCGAAATTTTGCGACCATTCGTGCGCGACGAGGTAGCCTGGACGGTCGAACACCATGGCGCGTTCCAAATGGTTTATTACGCCCACCATTATGGTTGGAATCAATATGAACGGGAAAAATTTAAAGATAATCCTTATTATCAAACCTGCGTCGATTTTTGTGAACGCTGGGACCAATCGTCTTTCGACCCCGATTACAAATCACAAGCTTTGGATTTTTTTGCGCCGGCGGTGCGCCGCGTTTTCGCGCGCAAGGCCTACGATAAAAATATCATCCAACCCGGCGTGGTGCGTGGCCTGCCACAACCCGCCATCAATCAACCCGCCACACCACCTGCGAACAACTTGCGGGCTTAAGGCAACCTAAAAAAATCATGACCAATCATCTAACCAAAAAATCCCTTCTACTTGGCACTACCATCTGCTTGACCCTTGGTTTAACCCTGGGCTTGACCACTGGCGGCAATACCGCCCTGGCGCAAACCACCGCCACCAAGAAAAAACCAAAACCGGACAGAACGTTGGTTTACCGCCCGCCATCCGCCGCCAAGGCCAAAACGACACCCAATGTCAATGCGCAACCTGAAGCGCAGGTTGACACATACACGATGGTGCAGGACGGGCTTATCGCCACCACGCCACCCAAATATGTTAATGTCAACATGCTTCGCGACGCGGTGGCCGGAAAATTCTTGCTCAAGATTGAGGGCGGTTATCTTTACCAATTTGCCAACAGCTGGGTGACCAGTGCGGACACCATCAGCCGACCAGAAAACCCGCTGTGGCTTGGGGTTGGCGGCAGTATCGCCTATGAACATGCGTCGGGCTTCGGCCTCAGCGCGGATTACTTCGGTATTTACAGCCAATGGTCGGCTGGCGCGCTCGCCACCGACAAAAGCTATACCCAATTGTTGCATATTATCAGCCTCGCCCCGACCTATCGTTTTGGTTTTGGGGCTAGCAAATATGTTGGCATAAAATTGGGGTTGGGGGTTGGCTCGTCAATATCAAGCCTTACCGTCACCCACCCTGACGCCGCCACCGAAAACCTCAATGGCCAATATGGGTTGTTTCTAACACCGCTGGTCGCGCTGGAGCTAGACAACGGCATTCTTCACCTTGATATCAATGGTAAATTTATTTATTCGTTCCTTGATATAGGTTACGGCGGCACGCAAAATTATATTTCCAAGTTGGGAGAGGTCGCGGCCTATGGTGGTTTTGGCCTGGGTTTAAATTTTTAAATCATTTGCGATTTGATTTTTTATAATTTTTACCGCTTGCCACTTGACGCCATCGGTTGGGATTGCTAAAGTTGAAAAATAATAATTATTATATCAATTATTTGCCGCTATAAAATAATCAAGTATGCAAGGAGAAAACATCATGCTTATCGGTTGTCCCAAAGAAATTAAAAATAACGAATACCGCGTCGGCCTAACAGTTGGCAGTGCCGCCGAATATATCCACCAAGGACATCAGGTGGTGATGGAAACCGGTGCCGGCCTGGGCGTTGGTTACAGCGACGATGAATATAAGGCCGTTGGTTGCCAAATTGCCGCCACCGCCGATGAAGTTTTTCAGAAGGCCGATATGATTGTGAAGGTTAAAGAACCACAAGCGGTCGAAACCAAAAAATTACGCAAAGGACAAATTCTTTACACTTACCTGCATCTGGCGGCGGAGGAAACCCTTACCAAGGAACTCCTCGCCTCGGGTTGCATCGGCATTGCCTATGAAACGGTAACCGACCGCAATGGCCGCTTGCCATTGTTGGCACCAATGAGCGAGGTTGCCGGCCGTATGTCTATCCAGGTGGCGGCCCATTGTTTGGAAAAACGGCAAGGCGGCTCGGGCGTGTTGCTCGGCGGCGTGTCGGGCGTGTTGCCGGCCAAGGTCACCATTATCGGCGGCGGCGTGTCGGGCGCGGCGGCGGCGCGCATGGCGCTGGGGCTGGGGGCTGATGTTACGATTTTTGACCGCAACGGCGAGCGTTTGGCTTACCTTGACGATGTATTTGGGCCGCGTTTAAAAACCGCCTATTCGACCAAGGGCGAATTGGAACGGGCGGTTAAGGATTCGGATGTAGTTGTCGGCGCGGTGCTTATCCCCGGGGCGAAGGCACCAAAATTGATAAGCCGCGCCATGTTGAAAACCATGCGCCGCGGTTCGGTGTTGGTGGATATTGCCATCGACCAAGGGGGTTGTTTTGAAACATCGAAACCGACCTCTCACCAAGAACCAATTTTTGAAGTCGATGGGATTATTCATTATTGCGTGACCAACATGCCGGGGGCGGTGGCCAGAACATCTGCCCATGCCCTTAATAACGCGACCCTGCCCTTTGGCTTGGCGATTGCGAAAAAAGGTTGGAAGCAAGCCCTGAAAGACGATAAACACCTGCGCGATGGCTTGAATGTTTGCGAGGGCAAATTGACCTATAAGGCGGTGGCCGACCAATTTGGCATGGCCTGCGCCGACCCGATGACGCTGCTTTAGGACGCGGGTTTTAAGACGTAGGATAGCGCGGTGTAATTACCGTTTGTTGTTTCAAGCGATTGACTTGGGGCGCACCCGCCTTATAGATAATACCTTGATAATCTATGATAGCCATGATAAAGGAACAAACCAACAGCCTTACTTTAATATTTTAAAATAAATTCATGACACCAACCCTTACCAGTGAACAACTGATTACAATTGCAAACGAACGTTACACCTGCAAAGCCTTTAACCCAGACAAAAAAATACCGGACGACCAATTGGCCGCATTGAAATTGGTGTTGCGCAATGCGCCATCGTCGGTCAATTTGCAACCATGGCATTTTATCATTGCCAGCAGTGACGATGGCAAGAAAAAAATTGCCGAGGCAACCGCGGGCCCCAATTTTTACAACACCCAAAAATTATTGGATTGTTCGCATGTCGTGGTGTTTTGTCGCTATTTAAATGTGGGCGATGCCCATTTAAGCGCGGTGTTGGCAAAGGAAGATAAAGACGGCCGTTACGCAAAGCCTGAGGACCGCGATGTCATGGGTCAAGTGCGCGGCTTTTATGCCAGTTTGCACCAGGAAAAATTGCATGATTTGTCGTGGTGCATGGAAAAACAAATTTACTTGGCGCTTGGCATGTTGTTAGAATCCGCCACCACGTTGGGGATTGATTCCTGCGCGATGGAAGGATTCGATGCAAAAAAATTGGATGAGGTGTTGGATTTAAAAGCAAAGGGTTTGGCGTCGGTGGTGGTGACGGCCTTGGGGTATCGCGCTGACAAAGATTTCAATGCGACATTACCAAAATCGCGCCTCGGCGATGACAAGCTATTTACCCAATTGTAAAAAGCAACCCGTAGCAGAGGGCATAAAATGAAAAAAATAATTATTATTATTTTTGCCATTGTTATATTGGTTTTAACCCTTACTATTTCTCTTGGTGGGCCAAAAAAATTACCCGCCATGACGTCGGTTAACGACCCTTTTGCTAACATTGATTACAGCATGCTTCCTACGCCATCATTTTTTGTTGCCCGCGATGGCCAACAATTGGCTTATCGTTCGTATAAACCAAAAATAACCGCTGGCAAAAAAAATCGTGATATTGTGTTGGTGCATGGCTCTTCGGCCTCCAGCGAAAGCATGCACCTGTTGGCTATGGCGTTGGCCAATAAGGGTTATCAAATTTATGCGCTGGATATCAGGGGGCATGGGTTGTCGGCCGTGCATGGTAAAATAAATTACATCGGTCAATTAAACGACGACCTGGCTGATTTTGTTTCAGCAACCAAATTGACCAACGCTACCTTGGCTGGTTTTTCTAGTGGCGGAGGGTTTGTGTTGCGATTTGCGGGGTCGGCACAACAACAATTATTTGCCAATTATATTTTGATAAGTCCTTATATTGCTTACAATGCGCCAAACAACCAGCCGACGAGCAAGGGTAGCATGGAATGGGCCAACCTGGGCCGGCCGCGTTTTTTGGTGGTTTTATGGTTGAATAATATCGGCATCAAATTTTTTAATAACTTGCCAGTGTTAAGTTTTGCGCTGGACGACAATGCAAGAACCAAATTAACCCCATGGTATGGTTTTAACCTGATGATAAATTTTCAGCCCTTAAGAGATTATAAAGCGAATATTGCCGCCGCCCAGCAACCCATGGCGTTGGTGGTTGGTGGCAGTGACGAATTGTTTGTTGCCAAAAATTATGAAAATATTTTTGCCCCCGCTGGCAAGCCCATTCCCATCACCATTGTCCCGGGCGCCAACCACGTCGATATGATAACCAATAAAGAAGTCATCACCAATGTGATAAGGGTTATTGCCAATATCAATAAATAATTTTTAGGCGTTGCTTAGCAAGCGCAAAAACCACCCGCCACAATTATATTGACGCTTTCGCGCCCCTCAAGTAGCGGCGCGGTAGGGGGAAATTATTTGGGCTTTCGCTACCGCAAGCGAGATAAAAAAATACCCGCCGGGAATTTGTTCCCAGCGGGTATTTTAAAATAACTTTTCAGCTTAGAAAAATTATTTTCTATCGACAGCTTATTTACCCGATTTAACTTTATTAAATTCTTCGGCAAACAGGGTAATCAAATCATCGCGCAAGGCGGTTTGAATAACCTCGCGCTTGGCCAATGCCCCAGTTGCCATGTTCTTTTGGGCAAAGACTTTTGAATCAATGGCTTTCATGCCAACCATGTTGGCATGGCTGTAACCAAAGATATTAACCAACGCAGAGGCCGATTCTTTTGAAACCACCGCGTTCAAAAAGTCATAGACTTGGTCATTGGCCTTGCTGGTTTTGGGAATCATGTAACCACAGACATAGCCCGTGTATCCTTCCTTCATGCCAAAGGCAAATTTGACATTAACGCCCTCAGCCTGCAGGCTGGTTGGTGCATCGTTCCAAGACCAGGCGGCCAGGACTTCACCATTTTTCATGGATTGTGCCAAGGTCGCAGTGTCGGCCCAATAGAATTTGGTGTTCTTATGGGCGGCACGCAAGAAATCCATCGCTTTTTTAAACTTTGGGTCATTGGCGTCCTTGATGCTGTTCCAATCTTTGGTGCCGGTGGCGACCAGCCCCAGCTCCACCCAATCGGCCATGTTATCAGGCAAAGAAACCTTGCCCTTGTATTTTGGGTTGGTGAAGATGCTTAAGGAAGCGACGTCGCCCGCCGGCACCTTATCAACATTATACACCACCGAGGTTTGACCGCTATCATAGGGTATGGCCCAAACCTTACCATCGGCGACAAAACCCGGCGCGTTTTTTAAACGCGGCTCAAGGTCTTTGTAATTGGGGATACGGCTGACATCAATCGGTTGCACTATGCCCTGGGCGCGCCAAGCGTTCATTTTGTAACCGCAGGGATGCACCAAGTCGGCCTTAAAGCCAGTTTTTAATTTTGCTTGGGCTTCCTCTTCGTCTTGATAGAAGGCAAATTTTGGTTTGCCGCCATATTTTTTGACATAATCGGGGAAGAGCGACTGGTCGTCGTAACCTGCCCAATCATAAATAAACAGGTTGCTTGCCTTCGGCGTTGCCGCATGGCCCATGGTTGATGTTAAGATAGAGCCAGCAACAAATACCAGCCCCATCAGTAGGTTTTTTTTCATTGTTTTTTTCCTTAGATTTTTTGTTTTTTAAGGGGTTTAGAGGCGAGAATCTATACTCTTTTTCCACCATTAACAAGCGCGTAATAGAATAAATGAAAAACAATTTGCTTATTTTTTTAATAAAGGGCTTGTTAGCTGTGTCTTTAATTGCTAAAAACTTGTATTCGAAATTATCTTCTAATCTATAGCCCAAATCATGTCCCAATCCATGTCTCAATCCATGTCTCAATCTACCCCCATTCGCCACCCGCTCGACCCGTTAAACGATGTCGAAATCGCCGCCGCCGTGGCGGTGGTAAAAAAACTGGGCAATATATCGGCCGAGGCCTGGTTCGAGAGTATTTACCTCGATGAGCCAGCAAAATCGCTGGTCAGAAATTTTAAAGACGGCGATGGGTTTGAACGCCGCGCCTATGTTTGTTGTTACGACCCAAAAAGCAATCAAACCATCCGCGGCATTGCCAACCTGACCAAGCAAACATTGGAATCGTGGGAGCCAGTGACCGATGGTGGCCAGGCGCGTATCGTCGCCGATGAATATTTTGCCGCCGGCGTGATGGCGATTAAAGACCCGAATTTCATCGCCGCATGCAACAAACGCGGCATCACCGACATGAACCGCGTGTTGGTCGAACCATGGGCGGCGGGTAATTTTGGCATTAAGGAGGAGGTCGGGAAGCGGTTGGCCTATGGCCAATGTTGGTATTCAGACGACAGCGGCGATAACCCCTATGCTCGGCCGATCGCCGGGTTGCACCCGGTGTTTGATTTGCAACATATGACTATTTTGCGGATAGATGATTTTGGCGTCGCGCCGATTCCGCCCGACACCGGCAATATAAAACCAAAAAAAATGCGCGACGATATAAAGCCATTGAATATCACGCAACCGGAGGGGCCGAGTTTTTCGGTCGATGGGCATTTGGTAAAATGGCAAAAATGGCATATCCGCATTGGTTTTAACGTGCGCGAGGGCCTGACCCTGCATGATATTAAATACGAGGATAAGGGCAAATTGCGGCCAATTATTTATCGCGCGTCGATGCCGGAAATGGTGGTGCCCTATGGCCACCCGGGCAATGGGCATTTCCGCCGCAACGCATTTGACAATGGCGAATATGGCGTCGGGCAGTATTTTGATTCCCTGTCGCTGGGGTGCGATTGCGTTGGCGAAATAAAATATTTCGACGCCGATTACCACGATTGGCGCGGCGTGCCGAAAAAAATTAAAAACGCCATCTGCATGCATGAGGAAGATTATGGTTTGTTGTGGAAATTCACCAACGCCTATAAACCCGACCTGCCGACCTATCGCGCGCGGTCGCGGCGGTTGGTTATTTCCGGCCTGTCGACCATCGGCAATTATGTTTATGGCTTCTTTTGGTATTTTTACCAAGACGGCACCATCGGGGTCGAAATCAAGGCCACCGGCATTCCCTTTCCATCCGGGCTTTACCAACCAACATCGGATGGTTACGGCGAAACGGTTGCGCCGTTTGTTGACTTACATACCCATCAACATTGTTTTTCATTCCGGTTTGACATGGCTATCGACGGCGATAAAAACGCAATACGCGAAATGAATTTTGCTGGCGAAAAAATCAGCGCGACCAACCCGCACGGCAATGTTATCCGCGCGATGGAAACCGCGTTAAAAACCGAAAAGCAAGCGCAACGCAATATCGATTTGGCGGCGGCGCGTTATTGGCGCGTCATCAACCCCAACGAAAAAAACGCGATGGGTAAACCGGTCGGTTACAAATTGGCAACCGGCGTCAACGCCATGTCATTTTTGGACCCGGCCGCGCCGGTGGCCAAGCGCGCGCAATTTATGTTTAAGCATTTTTGGGCAACGCAATATAAGGCCGATGAGATTTTCCCCGCCGGTTTATTCCCCAACCAACATGTCGGTGGCGATGGTTTGCCAAAATGGACTGCCGCCGACCGCAATTTGGAAAATGAAAATGTTGTTGTCTGGTATACATTAAACCTGCACCATTTGGCGCGGTTGGAGGATTGGCCGATTCAGCCGGTGCTTTATGCTAATTTTCATTGGATGGCCGATGGGTTTTTTGACCAAAACCCGGGGATGGACGTGCCCAGCCCGCACAAAAAAGACCATTGCCAAAAATAGGCCGCCAATTATTTAACGATAATTTTTCCCCTCATGCCATGTTCTTCATGCTCGGGGATAAGGCAGATGTATAAAAATTCGCCCTTGTCTAAAAATTGCCAATAGATAACGCCGACCTTGCCGGGTTTAACCTCGACCTCGGTCATGCTGGCGCCTTCTTCTTCCTCTTCTTCACCCTCGGCAATTTCTTCCTTGATGTAATCCAACCGCGCGCGGTCACCCAGCACAAATTCATGTTTTATCTTGGTGTGATTCTTAATAACAAATTTTATTACCTCGCCCTTTTTAACCCGCACGTCGGCCGGGTTAAATTTGTAACTATTTAAGGGAACATCGAGCACGACCTCGCGCGCTTGTTTTGCCTCCGCGCTGTTTTTATCAATCGGCGCGCCAAAATCATAACGGGTTGTCCATTCGGCCGCGTTAGCCGTTTCTGGCTTCATTGATTTCAACACTTCATCACCCAGCCACCAAGAGCCAGCCACCACGGCCAACCCCTTAATAGCAAACAACAACGAAACTATTTTTAGTTTATGTTTCATATTTAATTACTGTTAAAATCGGTTGATAGGAGGGTTTTAATAATAAACGGATAATGTTTATAGGATTCGACCATGGCGCGGGTGTCGCTGGTGAATTTTTTGCCATTCAGCGAGACCAAATTTTTGCCCCATGCTACGTCAGATTTAACCGGGTATTCGTTGTTTTTGGTCATAAAATATTCTTGCGATTCTTTCGATAATAAAAATTTTACCAGCGATTGCGCCATCGGTTTGTTCTTGCCGCTTTTAATTACGGCAACGCCCGATATATTGGCGGCAACGCCCTCGCCCAATTTATCACCAACCAGCGACACCAAGCGCGGCGTGGCTTTGCTTTCCAAATCGGGGATTTCTTTTTTCAACAGGCCGTAATAGTAGCTGTTAACCACCGCGATTTGGCATTGCCCACCATAAACCAATTTGATTTCATCGCGGTCATTGCCGCCAGGTTTTTGCATCAAATTGCCCTTCAATTTTTTCAAATAATCTTTTGTTTCCTTGTCGCTTAAGTAAACCCTTAAAGAGGAGAATAACCCAAGGTTATAGGGGTGGAAGCCATCGCGAATACAAATTTGCCCGCGCCATTGGTCGTCGGCCAATTGTTTCATGTTGACGATGCTCATGGCTTTTGAATTTTTGGCAACGACGATAATCCGCGCGCGATAGGAAACGCCGGCCCATTGGTGCTCGGCGTCGACAAAATAAACGGGCAGGCTTTTTGTCAGCGGTTCGGGGATGGTATCGGTGTAGCCAGCGTCTTTCAATTGTTGCACCATCGCGATATTTTGCGTGATGACAATATCGGCCGGGGTGTTGGACCCTTCTTGTTTTATCCGCTCGACCAAACTATCGCCGCCATAATAAACCCGTAAACGCGCGTGGGTTTGTTTCGAAAATTTATCCAACAGCGGTCTTATCAAATCTTCCTTACGATTGGTGTAAACCACCAATTCCTTTTTATCGGCCAGGTTATCGCCAGCACCCTTTGTCGCGGCGGGGGTTTCGCTGCCCGACGCGGTATGGTCGTGCCCCTCGTGCGCGGTCGCCATCGCCGCAAAAAATGGCAGGGAGGCCATGATGGTCGCCAACTGCGCCACGCCGCGCATGGTGCGCTTGTCATTATTGGCTTGGCGAGAAGTTTTCATAATAATTATATCCACGAGTTTGGTTTTTAAAAACATGACATTTATGGACGTGTTGCGGGGGTAGCAGGTTGACGCGCGCTATTTCAGGGTGATTCTTTATTACGGCCAATTTTTGTCTTTTTCTGCCTAGCAAATTACAGGCGATTTGTAACGCATGTTTTTACCGCGCGGCACAAAAAAATAGGCGGACGGATAGTTCATCCGCCCGCCTATCCTACTCAATTTTGTCCCATCATGTAGGAGAGAAGAGGAGTTGAGACAAAAAAGAATTGGTAGAAATGTCTATAAATTCTCTTTGGTGATGGTTATTCAATTTTCGTGCCAATATCCATACGCTTCCGCTTGGGGCAATATATTCGCCTAACCCAATGCCTGTTCCCAATCTTTGATGAGGTCGTCGGCATTTTCAAGCCCGACTGAAAAACGCACCAAGTCGGGCGGCGTGGTTGAATCTGCCCCCTCGATAGTAAAGCGATGCTCGGCCAAGGATTCCGGCCCGCCGAGCGAGGTGGCGCGGCGTATCATTTTTAACGCCCGCACGGCGCGCAATGTTTCGCTGGCCCCGCCCTTGATATGAAAACCCATCAGCCCGCCGAACCCGCCCGTCATTTGTTTTTGTGCAACCGCGTAATTGGGGTGGCAGGTTTGGCTGGCGTGGCGCACCAGGGATATTTTTTTATGACCATTTAAAAATGTCGCCAATTGCGCCGCGTTGTCGCAATGTTTTTTCATCCGCAGAAACAATGTTTTCAAACTGCGCGTTAATAAAAAGGCGGTGAATGGGTCGAGCATCCAGCCGAATAAAAATCGTTGCTCCTTCATCCGTTGCCACATGGCGTCGTCTTGTTTTGTTACCAACACGCCGGCCAACAAATCATTGTGACCGCCCAAAAATTTTGTCGCCGAATGAATGACATAATCCGCCCCCAAATCAAGCGGCCTCATCACCACCGGTGTGGCCGCCGTGCTGTCGACGCAAAGTTTCGCCCCCACCGCCTGGCAATTTTTTGCCGCCAGCGCAATATCGATAATATGGTTCATCGGGTTCGACGGCACCTCGACCCACACCAATTGTGGTTTATGTTGTTTGATAGCCGAGGTCAGGGCCGCGTCATCGCCCGATTTTACCCAAAAGGCCTCTATGCCATAACGCGCGATATGTTGCCTTATCAATTTTGGCAAACCATAATAAAGCGAATCCTGGATGACGCATTTGTCGCCATGCGACAGGGCAAGAAAGACCGAGGCCATGGCCGCCGCGCCAGAGGGATAGAGCAAGGCCTCGAACCCGCCCTCCAAATGGTTTAGCATGGCCGAACATTGGTCAAGGCTGGCATTGTCATCGCGGATGTAACCGCGTTCGTCATGTTTTAGGTAATTGTCATCGCGCAAGTAGGTCGTGCCGGTGTAAATCGGCGGATGGATATTATGCGTTTTTTCGTCATAAAAATACAACCCCTGGACAATTTCACTTTCCAAGGATAAACCGGATGGACGGGGTGGCAGTTTGCGCGGCATGTTGGATGTCTTATCAACATTCAGCACAAAATTAAAGAATAAATTTTTGCAGGTTTTGGTCCTCGACCAACGGGGCGAGGCGTTGCTTCACCATGTCGGCGGTGATGCTGTAAATCTCTTTATCGCCGTCCTTGCTGTTGGTTATTTTTTCCTTGCCGTCGGCTTCGAACGATATATCCTCCAACAATTTTTCTATCAGGGTGTGCAACCGCCGCGCCCCGATATTTTCGACCGACGAATTTATTTCCATCGCAAAATCGGCAATGGCGTCAATCGCCACCGCATCGAACCGCACATCGACCGCATCGACCTTTAACAAATGTTGGTATTGCGAAATTAAATTATGCTCGGTGTGGGTCAAGATATTAATAAAATCGGCGCGGCTTAAGGGGTTGAGGCGCACGCGAATCGGCAATCGCCCCTGCAATTCCGGCAACAGGTCGGACGGCTTTGATTGGTGAAAAGCCCCCGAGGCAACGAACAAAATATAATCGGTTTTGATAATGCCATGGCGCGTTGCCACCGCCGTGCCCTCAATCATCGGCAGGAGGTCGCGTTGCACCCCCTCGCGCGACACGTCTTGCCGCGCGCTGGAATCGCGAACGCAAATTTTGTCGAATTCGTCGATAAAAACAATGCCATGTTGTTCGACCTGTTCCATCGCCACCTTAACAATTTCATCATGGTCGAGCAATTTTTCCATCGCCTCGGCCATTAATTCTTCGCGCGCCCGTTTGACGCTCATGGTTTTTTCTTGTTTCTGCTTAAACATTTTTCCCATCATGCCCTCGACCGCGTCAGAAATTTGAATCATGCCGATGCCGGCATTGCTCCCCGGTATCTCCATCATCGTGCCGGTGTTTTTTGGCGCGGCGGCCAGTTCGATGGTTATCTCGCTGTCATCCAACTCGCCCGACAATAATTTTTCTTTGTAATGAGCGCGGGTTTCGGCCTTGGCGTCCTTTCCCACCAGGGCGCGCAATAATTTTTCATTGACCTTGTCGCTCGCCTTTGGCTTGGTGGCGTCCTCGCGCCTTTGCCGTTCGTTTTTTATTGCAACCTCGAGCAAATCCCGGATGATGCTTTCGACATCGCGCCCGACGTAGCCAACCTCGGTGTATCTCGTCGCCTCGACCTTGATAAATGGTGCGCCAACCAATTTTGCCAGACGGCGCGCAATTTCGGTTTTGCCGCAACCGGTCGGGCCAATCATCAATATATTTTTTGGCAAGATTTCATCGGCCAAGGGTTTGGGTAAACTACTTCGGCGGAATCGATTGCGCAGGGCAATCGCCACCATTTTTTTTGCCTCGGCCTGGCCGATGATATGCTTGTCCAGCGCGTCAACAATTTGCCGTGGCGTTAAGGATGAGGCAAGAGATGATGTCACCATTATAATTTTTCAACCGTGATATTGTGGTTGGTGTAGATGCAAATATCGGCCGCGATATTCATGGCCGCCATCGCAATTTTATCAACCGCCAGGTCGGTGTTTTGCGTCAGGGCGCGCGCCGCCGCCAGGGCGAATGACCCGCCCGAGCCGATGGCGACAATGCCGTCCTCGGGTTCTATCACATCGCCATTGCCAGAAATCAGCAATAATGTGTCCTTGTCGGCGACCGCCATCATGGCCTCCAGCCGGCGCAAATACTTGTCCGACCGCCAATCCTTCGCCAATTCGACGGCGGCGCGGGTTAATTGCCCGGGGTATTGTTCCAATTTTTTTTCCAACCGTTCAAATAAAGTGAAGGCGTCTGCCGTTGCGCCGGCAAAGCCAACCAATACCTTGCCCGATGATAATTTTCGCAATTTAACGGCGTTTGATTTCATCACCGTATTGCCGGCCGAAACCTGACCATCGCCGGCCATGACAATATCGGCACCCTTCTTGATGGCTAAAATAGTGGTGGCGTGAAACATAAGTGGTGGTTTTTGAAATCTTGTGGGCGGCTGATACCCCGTTATTTATGCCACCGATGGTGATAAGTCAATATGCTGTGCCGATGGCGGCCTTGCCTGTCTGCGGCGGCTTAGCCTATAAACCCTTAAGGTGGCACAGGCTTTGCAAAAAATGCCACAACAAAAAGATTGCATCGCCGCCAGCAATCGATTAAAAGTCAGCTGGAATAAATATACATGCGCACCGCCACCATCACCCGCCAGACCAAGGAAACCGATATCACCGCCACCGTCAATTTGGACGGCACGGGGGTTTATAACATTTCAACCGGCATTGGTTTTTTAGACCATATGTTGGAACAATTATCACGCCATAGCTTGATTGACATCAACCTGACCTGCAAGGGGGATTTGCATATCGACAACCACCACACGGCGGAGGATTGCGGCATTGTCCTCGGCCAGGTTATGTTGAAAGCGCTTAGCGATAAAAAAGGCATCGCGCGGTTTGGCGATGCTTTATCGCCGATGGATGATACCCTGACCGAAATTGCGGTGGATATTTGTGGTCGCGGTTATTTGGTGTGGCAAGTGGAATTCAGCCAAGACAAATTGGGCGAGATGGAGGTGGAGTTGTTCCGCGAATGGTTTCACGCCTTCGCCATGAATCTTGGCGCGAACATTCACGTGGTGAATCGCCATGGGTTGAACAACCACCATAAAATCGAATCGGCATTTAAGGGGTTGGCGCGGTCGTTGCGCCAGGCCGTGACGTTGGACGGGCGGCAGGCCGGCATGGTGGCCTCGACCAAGGGGAAACTTTAGGTAACATTGCTGGCTTTAATTTTGGCACGCAGATGAATCAACAACATGTCGCCATTATCGATTATGGTTATGGCAATATTTTTTCGGTCAAACGCGCCGTCGAACATGTTGGCGGCCGTGTCAGCATTATTGCCGACGGCGAGGACTTGGCCAAACAATTGCCAAACCTTGACCGGATTATTTTGCCGGGCCAGGGGGCGTTTCCGGCCTGTCGCCGCGCGCTGGAACCATTTTTAAAAAACCTGTTACCGGCCATTACCGAACAGCAGAAACCTTTGCTGGGGATTTGCGTCGGCATGCAATTATTGGCCGATAAGGGTTTTGAATTTGAGGAGGTGGCTGGTTTGGGGTTGATGCCAGGGGCGATAAAAAATTTTAAAGATATTTGGCAAGGGGAAGAAATCTTGGAAAAAAAATTAACCCTGCCGCAGATGGAATGGAATCAGGTAAAGGATAAAAAAAACCACCCACTGATGGCGGGCATCGACAATGGTGATTATTTTTATTTCGTCCATGGTTTTGCCTTCGCCGATTATGACCAGGCCGATGTTATCGCCGCCGCACATTATGGCGTTGATTACCCGATGGTGATGGCGCGCGGCAATATTGCCGGTATTCAATGCCACCCGGAAAAAAGCCAGAAGGCCGGTTTGCAATTTTTAAAAAACTTTATGGCGTGGAATGGCGAAGCATCATGAGCGAATTTATTATTTATCCGGCGATTGACATGAAGGGCGGCAAGGTCGTGCGGTTGTTAAAGGGCGACATGGCTAAGGCCACCGAATATGGCGACGACCCATTGGCCCAGGCACAACAATTTTACGCCGCCGGCGCGAAATGGATCCATTTGGTGAATCTGGACGGGGCGGTGGGCGATGAAAATCAGCGAACCACAGAAATACCTAATAATACCGCAAGGGCGATTAGGGTTAATGATGTCGGGCTATACAATCAAGAAGCAATAGACAAAATTATTAGCTGGCGCACTAAAGAACAATCTCAAGTGTCTTTCCAAGTGGGTGGCGGCATTAAAAGATATGAGGACTTGCAATGGTTTTTTAGTCGAAACGAAGGTTTAACCAACAAATGGGACAGAATTATTGTTGGCACAATGGCCGTAAAAGACCCTGATGGAATTAAGGAGCTATTACTTGACCTATATCCAAAAGAACTTAAAAATAGAATTGTCATTGGTTTGGATTCGCGCCATGGCAAAATAGCGGTAAGAGGGTGGGAAGAACAGACTGATATTGACTTCATCGAATTGGCTTTAAAATTTGCCGACCTGCCGATTGCCGCCTTCATCCACACCGACATCGCACGCGACGGCACGGGGGCCGGTGCCAATTGGCAGGAATCAAAAAAATTGGTCGAGGCCTTGCGCGAAAAAAATTGTAACATTCCGGTGATTGTGTCGGGCGGCATCGACAGCCTGGCCGAAATAAAATCAATCAAGGCCACCGGGTTGTTCGGCGGGGTGATTGTCGGCCGCGCCATTTATGAAAACAAAATAAACTTGCAAGAATTATTTGCCTTACAGGCGACAGCATAATGCCCGACAAAAAATTTATCCGTGTTATTCCCTGCCTTGATGTTAAGGACGGCCAAGTGGTCAAGGGCGTCAATTTTGTTAATTTAAAAAACGCCGGCGACCCGGTGGAAATTGCCCGCGCCTATGACATTGCCATGGCCGACGAATTATGTTTTTTGGATATTTCCGCCAGCCACGAGGGGCGCAAAACCATTTTGGGCATTGTTGAACAGGTCGCGGGGGAAATTTTTATTCCCCTGACCGTCGGCGGCGGCATATCGACCATCGACGATATTCGCGCCGTGTTGTTGGCCGGCGCGGATAAGGTCGCCATCAACAGCGCGGCGATAAAAAACCCCGACTTCATTTCGCGCGCCACCCAGGCCTTTGGCGCGCAATGTATCGTCGGCGCGTTGGATGTAAAAAAAATTACCGACGATAAATACCCATCCGGCTATGGCGTTTTTTTACACGGCGGGCGTATCGACGCCGGGTGCGACGCCTTGGCCTGGGCGCGGGAATTGGTCGCGCGCGGCGTTGGCGAAATTTTATTAACATCGATGGACCGCGACGGCACCAAGCAAGGGTTCGACATCGCCATCACCCGCATGGTAAGCGCGGCGGTTGACGTGCCGGTGATAGCCTCGGGCGGCGGCGGTTCGGCGGCCGACATGGTGGCGGCGGCGGCCAAGGGCGGTGCGGCGGCCATTCTCGCCGCCAGTATTTTTCATTTTGGCGAGGTCGCGATAAAGGACGTAAAAACATCCCTCGCCCAGGCCGGTTTTGCGGTTCGGCTTTAGATTGTTTTTCATGGCGATTTTGGCTAAAGTGGCCATCAAGGCGCAATAAAAAATACCAAAAAAAATAGATGAGCAATATGGATAAGGATTTAAAAAACGGCATTATCGAGGCCCTTATCGAACGGGTTGCGGCGCGCGCCACGGCCGCGCCGGGTGAATCCTGGACCGCGCAATTATTGGCCGCCGCCCCGGAAAAAATTATCAAAAAATTTGGCGAGGAAGCGGTCGAGTTGGTGATAGCCGCATCCACCAGCAATAACGACCAAAAAAATAAGGAAGAAATTATAAAGGAATCGGCCGATGTGCTTTACCACCTGGTCGTGCTGTGGCAAAAATTTGGCATCACCGGCGACGACGTGGCGCGGGAATTAACCAACCGCGCCGGTCAATCTGGCCTGGCCGAAAAATTATCACGTCCAAAATAATTAAGCCAAAACATAAAAAATTGTTGTCCGTCCCCAACGCACCTGATTCGATTGGCCAGTCGCGTCTGTCCCCAACGCGTGACATTGCAGCCCTCGCCACCATCGCCAACCAGCAATTGCAGGAAAAACGCTATGAATCGGCATTGGCCATCATGCAACGGATTATCGGCTTGCAATCAACATTCGATGAATCGGCCTATCTGTCCTTGATTGAATTTTCCGCCGACCAATTTTTTTTATCGGTCGCCGAACGCCATGCCAAAAAACTATTGGCGCAAAAAAACACCAGCCGCCTGGCAAAATTTAAAACCCACCTGATATTATCGCGGCTTGGCCAATTTTTTGCCGATGAAAAATCGATGGTCGATAATTTGGCGCAGGCAAAAAAATATTGCGACGCAGAAAACCCGACGGAGGCAAAAATCCTAAACCGCCGCCATTACCATGTGTCGCTCCATCTTATCAAATCATCCAGCCCGCCGGCGGTTGTCGCCGAAGCGTTCCGCGCCATCGAATGGCGCAAAAACATCAATTGGGAAACATCGTTTATTGATAAGGATTACCACCAGAAAATTCCCCAGTGGGATGGCCGCGATTTGCGCGACGACGAAACATTGTTGGTGTCGTTCGAGCAAGGATTCGGCGACGCGATTCAATTTTCGCGCTTCGTAACATTAATTTATCCGCGCGCCAAAAAAATCCTGTTTGAGGTTCGCGCCGAAATGCTCCATCTTTTCGCCAGCCAATTTAACACCGCTTGGCAAGATAAAACCCCCGCGCCGCCGCAGGCCGATATTTTGGTTTTCCCCTATGGCAGTTTTGACCAAGCCCTGGCACACCCATTGGTGCGGCAACATAAATTAAAAATTGTGGCGCGGGTGTTTTTATTTTCCCTGCCCCATTTGTTACAATTGTCATCGCCCGCCGTCGCCATGCCGTATTTTTCATTTGAAAAATTATTTGCCGGGCGGTTGCCGCCGCCAAATGAAAGCAAGCGACCAAAAATCGGCCTGGTATGGTCATGCGGTAAGGACGGCAATGCGCAAGACCGGTCGATAAATATCAAGGAATTCTTGCCACTGCTCGCCCGACCGCAATATCAATTTGTGTCGTTGCAAATGCCGCCGCAACATCGCGACATTGCGGCCCATGGGTTCGGGGGTTTTATCGCCGACCCATCACCGCTCATCAATAATTTTGCCGACAGCGCAAAAATATTATACGACCTGGCCGCCGTCGTGTCGGTTGATACCGCCATGGCGCACCTCGCCGCGGCCTTTGGCAAAAAAACATTGTTGCTGACGCCGTTCATCGCCGATTGGCGTTGGACGGGCAGTTGGACGGGCAGTTGGGCGGGTAGTTGGGCGGGCACGGCGCAACCCGCCCGCGAACCATCAATCTGGTATGGGGAAAATCTCTTTCCCTTTCACTACCCAAGATTTCACCGTGGTAACCAAATGCCCGATTGGCGGCAGACAATAAAAAAATTAAGCCTGGCACTCGACCGCATCATCACCGCATCGTAAAAAAAAACCGAGGCGTCATCATCACCCTGAAACCAACCACCATGCCGATTCAACAATTTCCACCGCCGCTGGCACTGCCCCATATCGCCGATGCCGGCCGCATCGACCATTTGCTAACCACCGCCAGCCAGGCGATGGGCGACAACCACCCCCTGGCCCTGGCGCATTTTCGCGCGGTGTTGCATTATTGCCAAAAATCATTTTTGCGCAACGAAAAAATCAGCGGCGATGTTGAAAAAATTTGCTGGCAGGTGTTGGGCCTGGCTATCGCGGCACGGCATTTCCCCATGGCCATGGCGATGGCGCGGCATTTGTATATTGTGGCCGACAACAACCAAAAAAAATTTGACGCCGGTTGCAATTGGCTCCAGCTATTAATAAAATTGACTCGGCCGGTGCAGGCAAAAAAATTGGCGGCGCATTTGTTGCTCAACCTGTTGCCGCCCGACCACCCGCAACAGGCCGATTGGGTAACTATCCAACTGGCCGATTTGGCAATGCAACAACATGATTTTCCAGAAGCGATAAAATTATTGCGGTCATTGGAAAAAAATCAGTCGCGGTTGAACCAAATCGACCTGGGGTATTATTGGCGCATCAATAGTTTTTCTTACCTGCACCATGGGGATTACAAAAATGGTTTTCGTTTTTACGAACACCGCGGGGAGATGGCCGACCCGGCCTTCCCCTATTTTCCACTTAACCCGTTCCATGAAAAGGGCAAGGAGTGGCCAGGCCAACAAACCGACGTGTTGTTAATCAGCGCCGAGCAAGGATTGGGCGACGCGATGCAATTTGTGCGTTTTTTACCGGCCATCAAGCATTTGGCAAAAAAAATAATTTTGGAGGCACAACCGGCACTACAAAACCTGTTGCAACAAAGCCCGGCCTGCGACGGCATCACCATCACGCCATTTGGTTATATCCCCAGCCGCACCATCGACCATTGGTGTTTTTTAAATTCCTTGCCCTGGTTGTTGCAGGAAAAAATTGCCAAGCCGCTTGATAAGTCCAGCGACGAAAATTCGATGCAACAATTCTATCAACCAGCCAAACCCTACCTCACCACCACCGCCGTCGCGCCGCAGGTAATCGACAAGCGCAACAAAAAATACAACATCGGTTTGGTGTGGGCAACATCGGTCGGCGGGCCCAGCGGTGCGGCGCGCACCATGGAGCTAACCGATTTTTTACCATTGCTGACCGATAAAAAAATTGCCGACCAGGTAAATTTTTACAGCCTGCAAATTGGGGCGGCACAACAACATATCGCCGATTGCGGTTTTGGTTCGGTCATTCGCGACCTGTCGCCATACCTGACTGATTTTTCCATCACGGCGGCAGTGGTGAAAGAATTGGATTTGGTTATCGCGGTCGATACCGCCATATTGCATTTGGCGGGCGGGTTGGGGCGAAAATGTTTTGTGCTTATCCCCCATCAACATGATTGGCGATGGGGTAAAAAAATGCTAAAAGAGTGGCATGGTATAAAAAATGCAAGCGCAAGTTATTGGTATCCCGACACCCATGCTGTGTTTCGCCAAGAAAAAATGGGCGATTGGCACAAGCCGGTGATGGCGATTCAATCTTGCCTGCTCGATTTTCTTTCAAGATTTTCCTGATATTTTTAACCTGCTGATAAAAAAACTATCTTTATTATCGCTGTAAGACATTTTTATATCATGCGGGTTTGCGGTGCGCGGGCACAACCAGCAGGCAAGGAGGGCGCGGTGAACAAGTTGTTATTTTTTGGATAAAAAATAAAAAGTTGTATTAAAAATATAAACCTAAATTATTTGCAAAAAAGAAATATATAGCCACATATAATCATTTTGTAAAAATAATATATTATGAAGCCATATATTTTTCAAAAAGCTAACACGAAGAAATAATGCTAAAAAAGAGTCATATTTGACTTGACATTTTCAGCCAAAAACCATATACCGCTATTGCATAAATGAATAAATTTAACAAAGAATAAATGATTCAACGCTTAGATGTTTAAATCAAGCGAGCAAAGCAACCAAAGATTGAAAAAGGGGACATTTTAGGGTGTATTATTGTGTGTGGCGATTGGGTCATCTCGGCCGCGGTTACAACTGGCCATTCCCAAGCCGAGGAAGCCGCCCGCGCCAATATCAACCAGGCACTGATGGAAAAAAATAATGAGAAGGGGTTGATGCTCCTCGAGCAGGCCATTGCGCAATTTCCAAATCACCTGTGGTTTCAATATCGTTTGTCGGTGTTGTTTTATGAATTGGGGCGACGGCGCGAGGCCCTGGCGACCTTAGAAAAAGTTTGTGAAAGAGAACCGAATAATCCCGATTACGCCATGGCGCTTGGCACCTATTATTACGACAACCCGGAACGCGATTTTCAAAAAGCTATCAAATACATGAATCGCGCCCTGGAATTAAAACCATTCGAGCAACAGGCGTGGCGCAATTACGGCGTTATATTATATAAATACGGCGAGGTAAAAAAGGGCCTCGAGGCACTTTACCGCGCGGTGCAACTTGCGCCCGATGATTTTGTCACCACCAACGCCCTTTGCATGTATCTGACCGAGCAGGGGCGGCGTGATGAAGGCCGAACCTTTGGCGCGATTGGTTTATTGGGCAAGCATCAAAACGCGCTGAACGAATTTCAAAATGTTAAATTGCCGGCCGCGTTAAAAAAACTGCAGGCCAAACCAACCATGAAGTCCGGCATGAAAAATGTTTTTTCCTTTTCGCTGTGGGGGGGCGATGAAACCTATAGCCGTGGCATGATGGAAAACGCCCTGATGATGCCGCGATTTTTCCCGGGCTGGGTGGTGCGTTGTTACCATGACGAGTCGGTGCCGGCCGAGGCAATAGAAAAAATAAAACAGGCCGGGGCCGAAACCATATTGATGACCGGCAAGCACCGCGACCTGAACCCCGGGATGTGGCGGTTTTTGGTGGCCAACGACCCAGCGGTTTATTATTTTTGTTGCCGCGACGCCGATTGCCGGCCATTCGTGCGCGAGCAGGCGGCGGTCGAGGCCTGGATAAAATCTGGCAAATCATTTCACATCATGCGCGATGATATCTGGCATAACGAGGTCATGCTCGCCGGCCTGTGGGGTGGCATCGCCGGCATGTTGCCCGTCATGGAACAATTGATTAACGCAACCTTTCAAAAATCGACCAACCGCTGGCATGACCAGGTGCTACTGAAAAATTATATCTGGCCGATGATTTACCAAGACAGCCTGCAACATGATGGCAATTATTCTTTGTTCGGCGCAATGAATTACCCCATCCCGCGCGTCATGGGCGACAGCATGCATGTTGGTTACGGCCACAAAATAACCCAAAACAACGACCGTGTTTACAACGCAACAAAAAATGAAAACGAAAGTTTCGACGCCATGTTGCACCGCCTATGGCATGAAAACCTAAACCGCAACCCAGATTTACAGGAAATCGAGGTCGCCGACCAATTGGGCAATAAGGTTGTTTTGCGCCGCCTGGCCAATTCGGCGGCCTATCAAACCATTCGCCCATCGTTGCAAATGCCGACGACGGCCTGATGGCGAACATCGTTTGGCAATAGGTTATACCCTTATGGAAAACACCCGCGACGCAACACAACCAACCGCCGGTAACGCGGCGGCGAGCGACGCCCACAGCCTGTTGCAACGGGAGGCAACCGAGCTGTTGCAACAATTGGAGGGGCGCATCGCCGCCAACGATTACGCGTCAGCGCGACCATTATTGCCGCGCTTGCTTTATTTGGCGGCCCCAACCCCCTATGTTTGGGAACGGGCGGCGTTGGTGCATCAGCAATTAAAAAACCACGCCGTGGCACGGGCACATGCCACCCGCGCCGTGGTGCAGGGCAAGCGGTCGGTGTCGGCACTTCGCACCCTATTTGGTGTTTTATACGAACAGCAGGATTTTCGCCCCGCCGAAAAAATCTTGCAAGAATTATTGGCGCGCGACGATTTGGATTCGCCAACCCGCGCCGCCTGCCACACCGATTATTCGGTGTTGGCGCGGCGGTTTCACCATGCGCAAAAATCGGTCGAACAAATCGTCAAGGCCGAACAATATGATTACCGCGCCCTGAAATATTTTTTGTTCCACCGCATGTTTGCCTACATGTGCAATCAACAATGGCGTCAGGGCTTGGCTTTTTTTGAAGACCGCTTTGGTTTTGAGGATTTCCCGATATTCAGCAAGCAAGAATTTCAACAGCGTTTTCCGCGTTGGGACAAATTGGAAAAAAAAGATAACAGCAAAGATATTCTGTTCGTGGTCGAGGAGCAAGGCTATGGCGATTTTTTACAATTCGCGCGTTTTTTGCCGCTATTAAAACCCAAGGTAAAACACCTGGTGGTGGCCGTGCCCAAACCGCTGTTGCGGCTTATCGAACGATCGCCCTGCGCCACGGGGATTAAGGTTGTGCCAACCGGCGTCTACCCCGACCCCATGACCGCCTGGCTACCGATTGCCAGCCTGCCCCATGTTCTTGCTGATGACCTAGCCGATAAAAATAATGAAACAAAAATCCCGACCACCACGCCCTATCTTGGGTGCAAAGACACCGGTTTGTTGGCGCAAACGCCCCTCGCAAATAACATGGTAAAAAACACAAAGAAAAAAATTGGGATTGTTTGGTCGTCGGGCCCGGGGGCGATAGACCACCAAACGCGGTCGTTGCAATTAACCGATTTCTTGCCCCTGCTCGCCCTGCCCGAGGTCGATATTTACAGCCTGCAATTGGAGCAGGCCAAAAACGCCATCGCCGATAATGGCCTGCAATCGGTGATAAAGGACCTGTCGCCATGGATAACCGATTTTCACAGCACCGCCGAATTGATGAATGGCCTCGACCTTATCATCACGGTCGATACCGCCAGCCTGCATCTGGCGGCTGGCTTGAACCGCCCGACGATATTGCTCTGCCCGTTCGAGGGGGCGTGGCGCTTCACCATCGGCAATCGCGGCATCGATTACCACCTTGACAAGGACGGCAATTTCAACCACATGCCACCCATGGCCTGGTATCCTGATGTTACCATTGTTTTTCAAGACAACCCCCACCATTGGCAGGGCGCGATAAAAAAATTAATCACCGCCGTCAAAAAATTTGTCGCCACGTAAAAAAACCAACATGATATAAAAAATGACGCAAGATAATGACATCGCACAATTGCTAAAGGCCGCCAACGCGGCGGCCAACGCCCAGGATTTTTTTGCCGCGCGGCATCATTTGGCGCAAGCCATCAACCTGTTGCACGCCGCACCCGCCGACAAAAACACCGCACCGCTTTACAATGAATGGTTTGAACGAATGGCCAGTTGGTCGGCCGAACTGAACGACCCCATCGTCGGGTTGATTTACCTGCAATGTTTGGCAAAAACCGATGCCCTTGCCACGCCGCGCACCCGCCAATATCTTTTGCAATTTGCGACCGGCTTAAAAAAATATCGCTTGGCAAAAAAATATTACGACGATTTTATCACCAGCCAACCCCATGTCGGGCTCCTGCTCAAGGCCAATTTGGACCTGCTGGAAATGATGATAAAATTACAACAATGGCCGGATGCAAAAAAATTTCTAGCCGCCGTCAATCGCTTGCTTGACCAGCCAGACAGCAAGACGCGGGTTGAACCATCCCTGCTCGCCGATTTTTATCATCGGCGCGATAAATTGGCGAGTTTTTATTATTTAAGCATCGGCGATTATGAAAATGGTTTTGCCTTCTATGAGCATCGCCACCAAAAAGATTTTGGCAATTATTTTACCCTGCAACCACACCACAACAACACGCCGCGTTGGCAGGGCGATATCATGACCGACAAAACCCTGCTGGTCGCGGGGGAGCAAGGCTTCGGCGATGTTTTTATGTTTTGCCGTTTCTTGCCGCGCCTGAAAAAAATTGCCAAGCATATTATCCTGCAGGTGCATCACACCATCGTGCCCTTGCTCGCCACCAGCCCCTGTTGCGCCGGCATCACCATTATCGACAACCGCGCCACGCCACCGCCGCTTGATGCCTGGGTGCTTATTCAATCCTTGCCATTTTTTATTGGCAAGTTATCGGGGGTGGAATCCTTGGCGGAATCATATCAACGTAAATTACCCTACCTGGCGATTGACAAAACCCCGCCACCCAACCCGCAAGAATCACAAGACCCATTGCAATTGCCAACCATAAAAAATAAAAAATTGGTTGGGCTGGTGTGGGCGACCAACACCCGTGGCCACGAATGGCAAACCCGCAGTTTGACCCTGAAAAAACTTTTACCCTTGCTGGCGGTGCCCGACGTCATTTTCTTTTCATTGCAAATTGGCAAGGCCAGCGAAGAAATTCGCGGCGATGGGTTAGCCCCCTTTGTCGTTGATATGTCGCCGCATATTAAAAATTTTGCCGACACGGCGCGGGTGATTGACCAATTGGACATGGTGGTAACGGTCGACACCGCGGTCGCCCATGTCAGCGGCGGGTTGATGAAACCAACCATTGTGTTATTGCCGAAAAAAAACGATTGGCGTTGGTGGCAGGCAAAGGGCACAGGCAACGATAGTTTTTGGTATCCGAAAAGCCACCGCCTCATCCGCCAGCAAAAGGACGGCGATTGGGACGATGTTATTGGCCAAACCATAAAACTGCTAACAACCTAAGTATTTACGCTTGCCATCGCGGTTTTTTTTTGCTAGGCGATAGTAATGGAAAAAAATAAATCCTCCGGCACAAAAAAAACCACCGCACGTGGTGTGAATCCTGGCGCGCCGGTTTCAAAAAATGGCCCGATTATCCGCGCCGGCGGCCCCAGCAGTTTTCTTTTGACCCCCAAATCAACCAAGGAGCAATGGAACAAAAAATGGTATCTGATTGATGCCGACGGCTTGGTGTTGGGTCGCATGGCGTCAGAAATTGCCAAAATTTTACGCGGCAAACACAAACCGACCTTTACCCCATCGGCGCAAAGCGGCGACAATGTTATTGTCATCAACGCCGAAAAAATCGCCCTGACCGGCCGCAAACGCGAAAACAGCATTTTTTATTGGCACACCGGTTACCCGGGTGGTGTCAAAACCATGACCCCCGAAAAACAATTGACCGGTAAATTTCCCGAACGTCTTATCGAACGGGCGGTCGAACGTATGATTCGCCGCACCCCGATGGGCAAAAAACAATTGAAAAATTTAAAAGTTTACGCCGGCAAAGACCACCCGCACCAAGGGATGAACCCCATAGTGCTTGACCTGGCCAAACAAAACCGCAAAAACAGCCGCAAAGCCGCGTAAGTTATAAAGGATAAACACCATGACCATGTTAGACACCGCCGCATTAGAAACAGCATCGGAAAATGCTTCTGCCGAAACCGCCGTCTCGTCGATGGCCGGTGTGACACCAGCAAAACCAGTTTATGAGCAAGTGCGCGACCAATGGGGCCGCAGTTACGCCACCGGCAAGCGCAAAAACGCCATCGCCAAGGTGTGGATAAAACAAGGGTCGGGGCAATGGAGTATCAATGGCAAGCCGATGGAAAAATATTTTGGCCGTCCGGTGCTCCGCATGGTTATCGAACAACCGCTTGATATCGTTGGTAAAAAAGGCATGATTGATGTCGTCGCCCAGGTTAAGGGTGGTGGTTTAAGCGGCCAAGCCGGCGCGATTAAGCACGGCGTGGCCAAGGCCTTGACCCTGTTCCAACCGGATGTAAGGCCCGCCTTGAAGAAGGAAGGGTTCTTAACCCGCGATTCGCGCGTCGTCGAACGCAAAAAATACGGCCACCCAAAAGCTCGCCGTTCTTTCCAATTCTCCAAACGCTAAGCCAAAATACTGGGCGGGGCTCACGGTCGATGCGGGTATGGGAAAAAAATCCTTCGCCCTATTTTGCATTTTTTGTTGCCTGCGAAAAAATTCGCGCCCTTTGTTTTACATTTTTCGTTGCGTGATGTAAGGTTTTCTAAAGCATCGCGATGAATAGTTTCCTTTCTGGTTTTGGGTTAAGTTTTGGCCTTATCGCCGCCATCGGCGCGCAAAATGCCTTTATCCTGCGGCATGGGTTGCTTCGCCAACATGTTTTCTTGCTCTGCGGTCTTTGCGCCCTGTCCGATACCATTCTTATTAGCTTAGGGGTTGGTGGCTTTTCACTCATCATCGCGCAATTCCCGCAGGCCATTGCCATCGCCAGTTACGGCGGCGCGGCGTTTTTGTTTTTTTATGGCGCGAAAAGTTTCTACGCCTTCCTCTCGGTTAATCACCACCTCGACGCCAGTGGCGATAAAAAATCATCCCTGCCCGCCGTTATTTCCACCTGGGCGGCGATAACCTGGCTTAACCCCCATGTCTATTTGGACACCATTGTTCTGTTGGGGTCGGCCTCGGCCCCTTATCATCCGCTTGGCCAGGAATGGTTGTTTGCCGGTGGCGCGGCCTGCGCCTCCTTCGCCTTTTTTTATAGTTTGGGCTATGGCGCAAGGTTACTGACCCCGCTGTTTAAAAAACCCATCACCTGGAAATTGTTGGAACTGGCCATCGGCATTATCATGTGGCGCATCGCGTGGCAGGTTTTTGCCGCCGCCCCGCCCTTATCATTGTAATTATGTTGCGAACCATTGTTATTGGCATGATTATTGAATAAACCTAATTACCGAAAACACTTTTTTTAACACCCTTGCTTTCTATAATGAAATAATCTATAAATGAAGGATGAGTTCTAAAAAATTAGAACATGATGAGGAGAATACAAATGGACGATTTATTAAGCTACATTAACAACCGCGCCGATATAATGCTTCAATCGGGCCTGCCGGGTATTTTATTGCTATTGGTCATCGCGCTTATCGCGGTGGCGGTGTTGCGCGCGATTATTCATGTGCTGATTATTTTGGTGCAAAAATTTGCCGGTTTATTCGGGCGCAAACGCACCCCGCAAAATAACGATTTCCGCGACGACGCGGGCGACGGCAGTGCCGAAAAATTATTTGAACAAGGCTTGGCGCGTGAACGGCGCGGCGACGTGGATGGCGCCATTGCCTCTTACGAAGCCGCCGCGGCGAAAAACGGTGGCCACCCCCTGGCAAGTTTTAACCTGGCCAATTTGTATTTTAATGGTGATGGCGATGGTCGCCGCAACCCGGTGGCCGCGGTAAAACATTTTCGGAAAGCCGCGATGCGCGGCATTGCACCGGCGATGGACGCCCTGGCCCAAGCCTATCAATATGGCGAGGGTGTGGTGGCCGACCCGGCGAAGGCCTATATCTGGTGTTTGGTGGCGAAGGCCGCCGGCGTTAAATCGGCCGGCGAACGGCAATTGCGTTACGAAACCATGTTATTGAAAGACCACACCAGCTCGCATCTGCGTTCTTGGCGGAGCGAGGCCGCCGTGTTGTTCGACAAAATCAACAACCGCGCTTAAAGCCGGTCAATCACAAATAATGTTGGTAAATGGTTGGGGATGCCCAGGTAAACATCAGGGGAAACATCGGGTGAAGCCGCGCGCGCAACCCATTAAATTAAATTTATTTTATAATTCGGTTGAAGGCCTCTAACAAATCATCAACCTTGGTAAAATGATTTTTATCATTGGTTGCGCCCTCTGCGCCTTTTATGCCTTGCGGTGAAATATCGTTTGACGGCGGCGATAATAATAATATCGGCACATGGCATGCCAAGGCGGCAATGATTTTATTTTTGTTGTTGCTATGCTCGCCGCCGCTGTTTTTGGCCACCAACAGGTCGATGTTGTTTTCTTGCAGAAAGTTTTTTTCGCGGGCGACATCTTGCGGTGGACTTAAAATAATTTTTAGCGATAATTTTTCTTGCCAGGTAGAATCGACCGGTGGTTGATAAATGGCGCGCCAAAAAATAATCGGCGACGACAAGATTGAAGGTTTTTTTGCCGCCTGTTCCGACCTATTGTCTGCTACCCGCGACAAAAACGCCGCGCCATCTTTCCCCCCCAGGGCGACAAATATATTTTTAGCCGGCGGTTGATGTTGTAAAAATAATTCACACAGCTGGTTTATATCCTGCGCCAGTAATATTTTTTTATTTTTTATTTCATTATCAATTTGCCATGGCGCGGGTTGCAAATAAAAAATTGGCAGGGATAATTCCCGCGCCACGCGGGTTGCGGTCGCCATCATCACGCTGGCGAATGGGCTGACCGCCAGCACCAGGGCGGCAATTTTTTCTTGCTGGCAAAACCGCGCCAAGCCCCTTGCCGAATTATTTGTCGAATCATCTGCCCCATTGTGGCCGGCGTCATATTGTGCAAACCCGCCGGAAATAATTTTGCCGCGCGATGGGTCAGGAATCGTTGGCAAGAATTTTTGACCGGCGATATTTTTTAAACTATAAAAACAAAATACATCGGTCGAATGCGCCATGGTTTTTTGTAAAACATCGCGCGCCAAGGTTGTGCCGCCAAAAATAATTATTTTTTTCATTGCTCCCTCTCTGGATGACAAAAATTTTCTGCCATGATATTGCCCGACCGGTCGACCATGATAAAATTTATCATGATGTTGGGGAAATCCGCCCGCGCCACCCGCTGGCAATGGTGCAAAATAACCCGACAAACCAACGCGGACAATGGCGGCGGCAGGTTGGCCAGCGCCTCCGCCACCGACGATGATTTTTCTATCGCCGTCGCCATCATGTTTTTTTCTTCATCGCGCAAAATAATTTTCTCGTCATTTCCATTTTGCTGGCGGCCATCGGCTACCGCACGGCACCATTGCGCCAACAACCCCATGTCGGCGCGGCTTCGCCCATTGTGCAAATCGCCATGGCCCTGCGCCAATTTTAACAACTTGCCTGGCCCGCCGCCAATTGTTAATCGACCGCTATAGTTTTTCTTCCTCAGGTATTTCATCGTCGCGATATAAAAATCGCCCATGTCGATAACCGCCATGTCATCGACCTGTGTTTTTTCTTTCACCGTTTGCTCGCTGATACTGCCGGTTGCGGCCAGCAAATGTTGCTGGTGATAGGCCAAGGCAACATCTATCGAGCGGTGAATCGAATCGATCCACGCCGCGCAAGAAAAGGGAATGACAACGCCGCTGGTGCCCAAAATCGACAAGCCATCAACAATGCCCAACCGTGGGTTCAGGGTGTGCTTCGCCAATGCGACGCCATTTTCCAAATGAAAAATAATTTCCCAATGGCGCGGCAAATCACCATGTTGTTGCAAATATTGTAAAAAATTTTTTTTGATATAATCGCTCGGCCGTTTGGTAATCGCCGGCGCACCCACCGCCAATGGCAGGCCCAACCTTGTAACCCGCCCCACGCCCTTGCCGCCCGTCAACAATATGGTTGGTTCGTCTTTATCATTGTAATTTTTTATCATGGTTTTTGTTAGGGGGATAATCTCCGCCGACACGATAATGCCATGGGTGATATCGGGGTCGTCGCCGGCGTCTTTTTTAAAATGCGCCAGCACACGACCATTTTTTTCCTCCACCGCCTCGCCGGTAAAAACAACGCCCTGGTGATGGGGCAAATCAATCGCAACGCGCGGCGTGCCAATTTTTTGCACCCCGCGATGAAACCCCTTGAGCGCCATCAACGCCGCCGCCGCCGCGTTGGCCCCCGTTGTCCAACCACGCCGTAATGTCGTGGCATCGGGCGTTTTTGCTGGCAATGTTTGCCCAGATGTTTGCCCAACTGGTTCCTCGGGGATTTTTTTGTCGCTATCGTCGGCCATATTTTTAGCTATAGGCTTTTTGCCATAAAAATGGTATTGATAAAAACTTGGAAAAGCAGTGACAAAAAAATGACAACGTCGCTTATCAATAAAAAAAATGGCATAAAAAAGGGCGAGGTCTGGCTGGTCGGGGCCGGCCCGGGCGACCCCGGGTTGTTGACATTGCATGCCGTGCTGGCACTGCAAACCGCCGATGTCGTGGTGCATGATGCGTTGGTCGAAAACAGCATTTTGCAATATCGGCAAAAAAACGCGCGATTGATTTACGCCGGCAAGCGCGGCGGCAAACCATCGCCCAAGCAAGCCGACATCACCACCATTTTGATTAAGGAAGCCCGCGCCAACCAACGGGTGTGCCGATTGAAAGGCGGCGACCCATTTGTGTTTGGTCGCGGCGCGGAGGAAACGGCCGCCCTGAAGCAGGCCGGCATTGCCTATCGCATTGTGCCCGGCATCACCAGCGGTATCGGCGGCCTGGCCTATGCCGGCATCCCCCTGACCAGTCGCGACACCAACAGCGCGGTTATTTTTCTGACCGGTCATGGCGTCGGCGGCGGTGTGGGCAAGGACATGCCAACCGCTGTCGAATCGTTGGGTGGCAATGATGATAACCTGCCGCAGGATATTAATTGGCAGGCGGTGGCATTCGCCGCGCCGACGCTGGTGCTTTACATGGCGATTAAAAATGCCGAGCTTATCACCAAAAAATTATTGCTGGCCGGCCGCGATAAAAATGACCCGGTGGCGATTATCAGCCACGCCACCACCGCCAAGCAACGGGCGTTGCATGGTTTGTTGGCCGAATTACCGGCGATGGCACGCCAGGCCGAAACGCCGGCCATTGTTGTGGTTGGGCAAAATGCCGCCTTGGCCAATGACCTTGCCTGGTGGCAACCACAATAAAAAATCGATTCATGACACCCCATGCCAACCATCATGCCAACCACCATGGCGGCAATAATGGCGGGTTGGTCATCTCGGCGGTGGCCGAAACCCTCGCCAGCGGTAGCGGCAAAACCACATTGACCGCCGCGCTGTTGGCCGCGACCAAACAACAGGGCGCAGTGCCGCAAGCTTATAAAATAGGCCCCGATTACCTCGATGGAAAAATTCACGGTCGCATTGCCGAACGGCCATGTTTCAACCTCGATGGTTTTGCCATGCCGCGCGATAAAATTATCACCCTGCTCAACCAATCGACCATCGGCCAACCAAGAATTATCGAGGGCGTGATGGGCTTGTTCGATGGCGCGCGCGGTGCCAGCCGCCATGGTTCGGGCAACACCGCCGCCATAACCCGCGATTTTGGTTTCGCCCTGTTGCTGTTGGTGCGCGGCGATGAAAACCCACAGGCGATTGCCACCATGGTGCAACCGATTGCAACACAATATCGCCTGCTGGCCGTGGTGGTGAATGAGGTTAAAAAAATTGCGGTCGATAAAAACCAATGGCAAGATTGTTGGCGCAATCATAACTTGCCCACCCCATTGGTGTTTTTGCGCCAGCAGGATTTTACCCTGCCGCATCGCCATTTGGGCTTGCACCAGGCGGAGGAATGGGATGATACAACCTGGCGCGACACGCGGCATAACCTTATGCAATTGGCGCGGGATTTTGAAACCGCCTGCGGCCCGGCATTATGGCGGGAGATTTTAGCGGCCAGTTTGGTGCGAGAACCCATAGCGCAAAATAATATAGCGCAAGAAAATTCCCCCAGCGCGGCGCGGCAACCATCGGGCGCGCCCTATCGCCTGGCGGTGGCACGGGATAGGGCATTTGGTTTTATCTATCCCCATCATTTGTTTTTTTGGCAACAAAAAAATATTGATGTAAGTTTTTTTTCCCCCCTGGCCGACGAAACGCCCGCCAACAATGCCGATGCGATTTTTTTGCCGGGTGGTTACCCCGAACTCCATTTGCGCGAACTATCCAACGCCAAACAATTTTTTCAAAATCTGCGGCAAACCAAATCATTGGTTTATGGCGAATGCGGCGGGTTTATGATGCTGGGGCAAGAAATTATCGATGGCGCGGGGGTGGCGTTCCCCGCCCTGGGGCTTTTGCCGCACCGCACCAGTTTTGCCAAACCCAGCCTCCATCTTGGCTATCGCCACCTACAGCCATATCAAAAAAACCTGTCGCCGAACCAGCAGGCATTTTTTTCTTTGCTGTTCGACGACAGCCGCTATGGCCACGAATTTCACTATTGCGCCAACCTTAGCCCGCAAACTGCCGCGCCGCTTTTTTCGGTGGAGGATTCGTTGCATAATAAGCTTGGCGATTATGGCGAGGTTGCCAGCAATGGGCACGGACATGGCACGGGTAATATCATGGGCAGTTTTCTACATTTGCTATAATATTTACAATATTTTGTCCTTGCAAATTAGTCTAAATGCACTACAATAACGATTAAAATAAATATAAATCTATAAGGCAAATCATCATGACACCGCATAACGACGTAGCAAGTGGGACGGGACATGAGGGGCAAAATGGAACAGGGCTTAACGGTGCCATTTTAAATGGCGCGGCGACCAGCCAACAATCAAAAAAAGGCAAACCGGTGCCGCCGCTGGTGATAGAGGATTTGCATCTTACCTTTGGCGATAACGATGTATTGCAGGGCGTTTCCCTGACCGCGCAAAAGGGCGAGGTGGTTGCCATCCTTGGCGCATCGGGTTCGGGGAAATCGTCGCTGTTGCGCGCCATTCCGTTGCTGGATTTCCCAAGCAAGGGGCGTATTATTATCCAGGGTGAGGAATTAAAATTAAAAAACGAAAAGGGCAAATTGGTTGCGGCCGATGAAAAACAATTGCGCAATTTACGCGCCGAGGTTGGTTTTGTCTTTCAAAATTTTAATCTTTGGAGTCACTTGAGCGTTAAGGACAACATGATGCTGGCGCCGATGACGGTTAAAAAAATGGCGAAGGACATCGCCGCCGCCAAGGCACGTGAATATCTTGATAAGGTGAATATCTTGGCGACCCATGAAAACCATTACCCGATACAATTATCGGGCGGGCAACAACAACGGGTGGCTATCGCCCGCGCCTTGATGATGGAACCGGCGGTCATGTTGTTCGACGAACCAACATCGGCCCTGGACCCCGAATTGGTGGGGGAGGTTTTATCGGTCCTGCGCAAATTGGCCGAGGAAGGCCGCACCATGTTGGTGGTGACGCACGAAATGGCATTCGCCCGCGATGTTGCCGACCGCGTGGTGTTTTTGCATAAGGGGCGGATATTGGAGGAAGGCCCACCATCGGTGATTTTCAAAAACCCATCATCCCCCGAATTAAAACAATTCCTGCATAAATTTTTGCATTAGGGTTGCCTGCGTGTGATTGCGGTGCGCAATCTTGCGCCAGTTGATGTTGGCTCCCGTGCCGGCTGATTATACCCATAGAGGGGCGGGGCAAAGATATCTCATTGATGGCGCAAAAACCCGTGCCGCGATTATTTCGCGCGGCTGATTTTTCGTTGAAAGCAACTGACCGTGCCCAGGTGGCACGCCGGCCCGTCGGCCGTAACCCGCGCCAACAAACTATCGCCGTCGCAATCCAACAATAATTCTTGCCAATGTTGGTAATGCCCCGATGTCGCCCCCTTAACCCACAATTCATTGCGCGACCGCGACCAAAAAACCATACGGCCGGTTTGCAATGTTTGGGTTACGGCGTCGCGATTCATAAATGCCTGCATCAGCACCATGTTGTCGCCAATCGCCTGCACCACCACCGGCACCAACCCGCGGTCGTCAAATTTTATTGCCGCCAAAAATTCATCGTCACGCATTTTGTATTTTGTCTTTCTCCCACGTGTCGATAATAACATCCAGCGGCAACAATATCGCGCTGTGACGATTTTGCAAATACCGCACCGCGGCAAATACCGAAAAACCATCGAATGGTTTTGGCATGTCGGCGCGCCGACCCGCCAACAGATCGCGCAACAAACCGCGCACCAATTTTATACCAGCCAAGTTTTCACCGACAAGGTTCCGTTCGCACAACGCGGCCGACACCCGCCCCAACAGGCAGGATTGCGGTTTTAAAAAAAGCGCGGCAATCGATTCCTCACCATTTTTTTGTTGCAACCAAAATGCCACGTTCATGGTGCTGCCGCACAGCCGATTGTGTTTTTCGCCAACATGCGGCGCGGCGGCGGCGGCCTTGGCAAAATCACTGCCGTCGACCGCGGCGCGTAAGGCATCACCCAATAATTCCCCGGGCAGGCCGAGCGGCCGCGCCGCCTTTTCCTGCTCTAATTCCTCGGCCATTTTTAATAATTTTTCTTCATAAAACGCGGTCATGTCCTCGCCCCGGCCATGGTTATTGTCATGGTTGTTATTGCCCGGCAAGTCGTTTTTTATATTATTGGTCATCTTTGTTTTTTTATCTTTCCGCCACCAACCGCATTATAGCATGGTTTGGCCAAACCGCGAAATGGTATAATTATCATGCAACCGCCGCCACCCGTGATGTTGCTGTTTTGCATGATTTTTTTCTAGCTAGACAAAATCGCTTTTTTCGGGCATAGTGCAAACCAAGCGTTACACGCGGTCATGACCAATGCCCCGAGCAAAAAACAAGTTGTGAAAAAACAACAATTGTTACCAACGGGTTGCCAAAAAAGCAAACAGCATAACCATCACCTCAAACTTATATAGATATCAAGGACGAAAAGCCTATGAACCAAAAAACCACCCAGCTGATGGCCAACGTGACCCCACACCCGTCATTAACCGGTGATAAAACCAATGGCAATGGTCACACCCACGCCCCGCATAGCCATGTGAATGTCCCGCGCGAGGTTGCCGAGGCCGCGGTGCGCACGTTGCTGGAATATATCGGCGAAGACCCAACCCGCGATGGTTTGGTCGGCACGCCGAAACGCGTGGTTAAGGCGTTCGACGATTATTTCAACGGCTACAAAATTTCGCCCGAGGCTATCCTTGCCAAACAATTTACCGAAAGTTCGGGTTACGACGATATGGTTTTGCTGACCAACATTCCATTTCATTCCCATTGCGAACATCACCTGGCGCCGATTATCGGCCATGCCCATGTGGCGTATCACGCGGCGGGCAAAATTGTCGGCATCAGCAAAATTGCGCGCGTCGTCGAGGTTTTTGCCAAACGATTGCAAACCCAGGAAACCATGACCAAGCAAATCGCCGACGCGATTTTGCATGCCCTGAAGCCCAAGGGCGTGGCGGTGTTGATAACCGCCGAGCATTTTTGCATGAAAACGCGCGGCATTGAAAAGGGCGGGGTCGACACCATCACCAAACATTACCATGGCATTTTTAAGGACGACAAGGACCTGCGCCATAATTTTGAACAACAATGTTTAGCCGCCGAAAAAAATAAATCATGACGCCATTGCACGATGCGATAAAAAACAATAGCAAGGGATTTTTATTGCTAGACGGGGCGATGGGGACAAATTTATTCGTGCGTGGTTTGTTGTCGGGCGATGAACCGGCATTGTGGAACCGCGACCAGCCAGAAAAAATTCAATCGGTGCATGAAGAATTTATCGACAATGGCGCGGATATTGTGCTGACCAACAGCTTTGGCGCCAACCCCTACCGTTTAAAATTGCATAAGGCCGAATCGCAAGTCGCCGAATTAAACCGCCTGGCGGTGGAAAATGTCAAAACCGCGATTGAAAAAAAATCGGGCGGGCGCAGGGTTTTTATCGGCGGCGACATTGGCCCGTCGGGCGAATTATTGATGCCGCTGGGGTTGCTGACCCATGATGACGCGATGGCGGGTTTCGGCGAACAAATTGTCGCGCTGGATAAATCGGGGGCCGATTTTATATGGGTTGAAACCATGTCGGCGGTTGAGGAAGTTGCGGCGATTGTCGCGGCGGCCGACAAAAACATCGGCAAAAAAAATATTGTCGTCACCATGACATTTGACACTAACGGCAAAACCATGATGGGTATTTCGCCGGAAAAGGCGGTGGAGGATTTATTAAAAATGTCGGGTAACATTGTTGCCTGCGGCATTAATTGCGGCAAGAGCCCGGCCGAATCGGTTTACAGCCTGTGGCAATGGCAACGGCATTTGGCCGGCATGAACATGGCCAACCCGCCGTTGATGGTGGCGAAGGCCAACCGCGGCGTGCCGCAATATGTTGTCAACAAAACCGACGGCAAGGGGACATTTGAATTTGACGGCACGGCGGAGATGATGCGCGATTACGGCCGATTGGCATATGCGCTGGGGGCGCGGTTAATCGGCGGTTGTTGCGGCACCGACGGGCCGACATTACGCGCGATTGAGGAGGGGGCAACCGCCGAGGCCGCCGCGCCGCAATTCCCCGACCGCGCCGAAATCACCCCCGACATCATTCAAAAAATCCTTGGGCCCGTGCCGGAAAATACCATCAAGCACAGCCACAATTAATTTGCCCTATCGCTTGCGCTGCTTGAGGGCAGGCCGCGCCCTAGAACCAGCTTAGTTGCCACGAGTTGCATAAGAAATAATTTTTTATTAAGATGATTTACAATGAAAAAAATGAAAATGAAAATTCGTATTATATTATTGGCGGCGACGGCGGTTGGTTTTGCGGGTTGTGGCACGAAGTTAGATTATATTTTAACGTCGTCGCGGGACAATGCGGTAGCAACATGTAAGTTGGCCGGCATGACCAGCGTGCAGGCAGATTCCAGCGCGAAGCTTACCTGGGCGCGGGGCATTTCAACCGGCGGCGGCCAAGGTGGCGTGCAGGTCGATTGCGCTAAATTACTAGCGCGGCAGGCTAAATAATTTCACCCTATCACTTAGTTGCTTGAGGGCAGGCCGCGCGCTAGAATCGGCGGGGTGGCGGGGGTGCGACCAGCATTTTTTATAAAAAAGTTCGGCAAAGAGGGTAAGAGGCCTTGCCTCCCTTGTGATACCGCCGACGGGATGGACAAAATACGAGTAAGCGAAGCGAGCGAGATATTTTGTAGGGGGGTTAGACACCAGTTCAGATTCGCAAATGGCGTCTAACCTAACTGAAAAACATGGTCGCTTTGCTCCCTGTTTTTCTTCTTCCCTTGACCACAAGGGAAGCTAGATTTTTTCGCCACTATTCTTTTTATAAAAAATCAAGTTGGCGAACCCACCCAAAAAACATGGTCGCTATCGCTCCCTGTTTTTATCCCTCCCTTGCTAAAGCAATGGAGGCTTTATGGCATCGCTATCTTCTCTGCCTTTTTTCGCTCGGTCGCCCAGCCACCCCCTCCGTCCGTCATTCTCGAAATCGTTGCGAGCGATATTGCGTTCAGCAATATCGCAAACCATTCGCAACGATTATCGGGAAACCAATCCTTGGCGTCGCCTTTCACCAAAGTAATAATCATTCGCCAGCGAAGCTGTCATTTTACCAACCAGCCGCGCTCAAGTAGCGAAGCGATAGCGCAAATATATTGGCGATGGCTGTTTGAGAGCGGGCAAAGTTGAGGCCAAGGATTGGGTTCCCGATAACCCGCATGGGCTTCGCCCTATCCCGCGCTAAGGCGCGGGCATATGCGGGTTTCGAGAATGACGGGGAGAGGGGCGAGCGGCGCGGGTTTCGAAGGATGACGGACGGGGGATTTTTTTAGGGCAGGCCGCGCCCCTAGAACCGGCGGGGTGGCGGGGGGTGGCAATGGTGATATTTTTTATTCTCATAATTGCAAAAATATAGATTATTAGCCATTATTCAATAAGAATGTGATAAAAATATGACAAAAGCGAATAAAAATAACTATTTTCTTAAAAAAATTTGAGTTAAATTATTTTTTTGTTGATATTTTTATTTTTTTATCATATAAAGCAATATAAATAATATTATAAGGAGAAAAATATGATAAATCATACAACTTACGTACCTGTTATAAAGTGGAAATTGGGTGAATATAAAGCTTTGTCAGAGCTTAAAGATTCCACAAAAGATAAAATCATTCCATTGATAGAAATACCGCGCATTGGATACGATTTTGAAAATAGTAGCGCTTCAAAAACAATAGATGAACACCTAGAAAAGTTTATAAAAAGATTAAAATCTAAATGGCCATCGCGACCTTGTTTTATTGACACGTGTCATATTCATGAGGAGCATATGGCTGATGGTAATTCTTCTACAAAATATATCTTCAATAATCTGAAAGATTTTTCTGGCCCTTTTATTCCTGTAGTTTATATTAGTAGCAATGAAGATTATATAAAAGATATATCAATTACCACTCATTTAATAAAAAAAGTATGTCTTAGAATAACCCCACACGATTTAGACATTGATAATTTAGATAATAAAATTCAGACGATTCTAGATAGTCTAAAATGCACTCAGGATGATTCGTTTCTAGTTATTGATATAAAAGACAATGATTTGCCAATTGGCATTCATTCAGAAATTCTTAAAAGAATTCCATTTGCTAATCGTTGGCAAATGGTAGTTATTATTGGCGGTCATTATCCGAAAGAATCTATAAGAGCGGGGACTTATGATATACCTAGAAAAGAATGGATAACTTATAAAAAAATTTATAAGGTAACAAGTGATGAGGGCGTTAGAATACCAAGCTTTGGGGATTACCTTGTTGGCACATCGGACTACCCAAAAGAATTTGATATGAGGTTAATAAAACCATTAGCTAAAGTACGCTATACACATGATGACCATTGGTATGTCGTTGTAGGAAAAAATGTTAGGCTAGCCGATGGGTTTAGGCAATATAGAAATATCTGCAACTATATTATTAGCAAGCCATTTTTTGATGGAAAATATTTTTCTAAAGGAGATGAATATATAGAAACTTGTGCAAAAGGTGGAAGTCATGGAAATTTAGGCACGTGGGTGTATGTTGCTATGAATCGCCATATGGAGAAGGTTGTTGCTGATATCGCCAAGCTGGCCGCGACTTAAGCAGTGTTCTGACTTCAGTTTGCAATTCTTTTAAATTCATATGTTGAATTAATATTTCATATAATATTTTTTTTGGTTTTCTCAATTCTTTATTCGCAATTGAAAAATTACGAAGTATTTCTACCACCTCGTCCTTCCATAAAAGTTGGGCTATCGCCATTGGCTCAAGGGCAGTATTTTTCTTGGCCTCTTTTTTGCTTTCTAAAATTAATTCATTTCTATTATTACTTTTCGCCACCTTTAATCCCCACCACTTGGGTATCATATTATTATAGTCATGTATCTTTTTATAATTATTAGGGCCAACCACTAAAGTTATTTTATCAAGCACCTTATTATAAATTAAAGCTTGCGCCGGTAATCTTTCAAACGTGTCTGCATCGCTTTTTATTTCATAACCATGGATTTCTCCATTAATGACGGCAACGTCAATACGTGATGCGCCATGTTGTAGACCTAGCTCTTCAACTATAAGCGCAGGCTCATTTTTATAAAAATTTTGAATCTCTTGTATTAGAGAGTGTCTTATATCTGCTTCTCTCATAATAAATTTCTCCAAATCTAATTATAATAATAGATTTTTGCAAATTGCTTGCCAACTAAACTAATTGCGCCGGTGTTTTGTTCTTCCTTGGTGGGTTGAAAAATGGGCGGTCGCAAAGGGTC